>JAJXZV010000272.1 GCA_021779875.1 Pseudomonadota bacterium | reverse complement strand
CCCTGCTCGGCGACGGGCTGCGGCACCTGCGCCTCGCCGGCCGCGCGCCTCGGGCGCGCGGGCTCAAAGGTCGGGCGCCGGCCACTCGCCGAGCAGCGGCGCCACCGGCTCGAATCGAAGCATGCGCCCGATCGCCGCGCCCAGAAGCGGGGCGATCGACAGCACGGTGAGCCGGGACTCGGGCGTTTCGGCGGGTCCCTGCGGGCGATCTGCGGTGCTGTCGGTCGTGATGATCCGGGAGATCTCCCGGGCCTCGATCACGTTGCGCAGCCCGTCGGCCATGGGCGCATGGGTGAAGACCGCGTACACCTCCCGCGCGCGCTGATCGCGCAGCGCCCGCGCCGCGCGGATCAGCGTGCCGCCGGTGGCGCACAGGTCGTCCAGCACGATCACGGTGCGGCCTTCGCAGGACCCGACCACGGTGCCGCCCGAGACCACGCCCTGGGCGCGCCGCTTCTCGACGAACAGCAGATCCACGGGGCGCCCGAGCCGGGCGGCGAGCAGTTCGCGCAGCAGCTGCGCCCGCTTGATGCCGCCGACGTCCGGCGAGGCGACCGCGAGGTCCCCGGGCCCCAGGCGCTGCGCGAGGTGGTCGGCGAACATCGGCAGCGCCGACAGGTGGTCGCAGGGGACGCGCACCGCATTGTCCAGCGCCGCCGGATTGTGGGCGTCGAGCGCGACCAGCCGGTCGAGTCCGGCGGCCTCCAGCAGCTGCGCGACGTAGCGGGTGGTCACCGGATCGCGCGGCTGGGTGCGGCGGTCCTTGCGGGCATAGGCGAGATACGGCACCACGGCGGTGAGCTCGCCGGCGCCGGCATCGCGCAGTCCCTGCAGCAGGAACAAGAGCCGCACGAAGCGCTGGGCGATCGATGCGTCGGCGCTGCCGGCGAGCGTCTGCAGGACGAACACGCGCCGGCCGCGCACCGACTGCAGGGGGCGCAGCTTGAACTCGCCGTCCTCGAAGGCGCGCTCCTCGAGCGCACCGAGATCCAGGCCCCCGAGCCGGCTGGTCGCCGCACCGAGCGAACGGCTCTCGCTGGGCGCGAACAGCAGCGGCGGGGGCATGGCGGTCATGTGCCGCGGATCACCACATGCTGACGCGCCGCTCGGGCGGCAGGTACATCTTGTCGCCGGGCTTGACGCCGAAGGCGTCGTAGAAAGGCGCCTGATTCATCTCGGGCACCTGGCCGCGGATCGCATCGGGCGAGTGCGGATCGGTCTTGATCTGCATGATCAGGAGGTTGTCCCGCTCCTTGCCGCGCCAGACCTGGGCGAAGCCGTAGAAGAACCGCTGGGCGCCGGTCAGTCCGTCGATCACGGGCGCAGGCCGGCCCGCGAGCGACAGCACGTAGGCCTTGTAGGCGATCGCGAGTCCGGAATTGTCGGCGATGTTCTCGCCGAGCGTGAGTTCGCCGTTGATCGGATAGCCCGGAACGGGCGAGTAGGCCGCATATTGCGCGACCAATGCGTGCGCCTTGGCCTGGAAGCGGTCGAGATCGGCCTGGGTGAACCACCCCGGGGGCGCCAGCAGATCGCCGTTCCCGTCGTATTGGCTGCCCTGGTCGTCGAATCCGTGGCTGATCTCGTGACCGATCACCGCGCCGATCGCGCCGTAATTGGCGGCGTCGTCGGCGGCCGCGTCGAAGAACGGCGCCTGCAGGATGGCCGCCGGAAAGACGATCTCGTTCTGCTCGGGGTTGTAATAGGCGTTGATGGTCTGCGGCGTCATGCCCCACTCGGTCCGGTCGATCGGGCCGCCGAGCTTGTCGACATTGCGCTGGTATTCGAATTCGCGGGCGCGCCCGACGTTGCCGAGCAGATCGTCCTTGGCGATCCGCAGGCCGCCGTAGTCGCGCCACTTGGACGGATAACCGATCTTGGTCTGGAACTTCGCGAGCTTTTCCTGCGCGTGGCGCCGGGTCTGTTCACCCATCCAGTCGAGGGTCTCGATGTCCGCCCGGTAGGCCGCGAGCAGGTTGGCCACCAGGCGCTCCATCCGCGCCTTCGACTCGGCCGGGAAATAGGCCGCGACGTACAGCCGTCCGAGACCTTCGCCGATAGACGAATCGACCAGGCGCAAGCCCCGCTTCCACCGGTCGCGGTTGCGCTCGATGCCCGCGAGCGTCGTGCCGTAGAACGCGAAGTGCTCGTCGACGAACGCCTTGCCGAGATACGGGGCCGCGTCGCTCAGGATCTGCCACCGGAAATAGGCGCGCCAGGTCGAGATGGGCGTCCGCTTGATCAGCCGGCCGAGGGCGGCGATGTAGGTCGGCTGGCCGACGATCACGTAGTCGATCCGGCCCTTGACGCCGGCGGCGGCGAGATAGCCGTCCCAGTCGTAGCCCGGGGCGAGCCGCGACAGCTCGGAGAATCGATACTTGTTGTACGCCTTCACCGGGTCGCGCAGTTCGACCTTGGTCCACTGGATCCGGGCAAGGGCGGTCTCGAGCGCCAGGATCGCGCGAGCGTCGCTCCGGGCGCGCACGTCCCCCGCGAGCGCCAGCATCTTCGCCACGTGTCTCCCGTACGCTTCGCGGGTCTTCTTCATCTCGGCCTGGTCGAGCAGGTAATAGTCGCGGTCCGGCATGCCGAGGCCGTCCTGGCCTAGGTCGAACACGTAGCGCGAGGAGTCCTTGGCGTCCTGATGGACCTGGGGCGTGTACGGGGTGGACACGCCGATGCGCTGCAGATGCGCGATCAACGCCGGAATGCCCCCCGCGGAGTCGAGCGCGTCGACGCGCGCGAACTCGGCGGAAAGGGGCTCGAGGCCCGCCCGCTCGATCGCCCGCTCGTCCATGAAGCTCGAATACAGGTCGGCGATCTTGCGCTGATCGGGATCGGACGGGTCCACGGACTTCCCGAGTTCCTCGACGATGCCGCGCAGCTGCTGCTCGGTCTTGTCGGCCAGGTACTCGAACATGTCGTAGGAGCCCTTATCGGCCGGGATCGCGGTCGCGGCCAGCCATTTGCCGTTGACGTGCCGGTAGAAATCGTCCTGTGCCCGCACGCCCGGGTCGACGTACTGCAGATCGATTCCGGAATTCAAGTCGCTCGCGCCTTGCGCGAGCGACGCGGCCATCATGAGCGCCATTCCGGCCGGACCAATGCGCCTTGCTATCATCGTACGACCCCGGTTGCCGAAGAGATCCAAATATAACAGCGGTTCGGTCGCTTCAGGGCGCGCCGGAAGCCGAACCCGCCGGTGCCTCGTGATCCCCGGCGGGCGGCGCCGCGCCGATCGTCGTCAGATCCTTCATGACCTCGGCCTTGGTCTGGCCGAGAGCACTCTGCGCCGCCGCCCCCGCGACGATCAATTGCTGGATCACGAAGTAGAACTCGTGGGGATCGACGATCCCGAGGTCGGTCGCCGCGAGAACGTCCGGCATGCGCGGTCCGTATATCGCCGAGACGGTGAGCTTCATCGCCTCGAGCGTGTCGCGCTCCGCGGTGTAGGCCGCGGTGTAAGCCTGCAATCGTCTCACGGGTATGTGGCTCGCGGATTGGCTTGCGACCGCCACGTCCCATGCATCGTGATTGAAAGGCGGGAACATGACTCCGATCACGAGTCTCTTGCGGTACTCGTCGCTGATCTTGTGGCGGAGCGATTCCAGGGGCATCCCCGTACGCAGATCGGCGGCGAGTGCCGCGGCCACCGGGCGCAGCGTCTGCAGGTGGGACTCGTTCTCGCGCATCGCGTCGCCGATGTCCTGCAGGTTCGTGCGAAGTTCCGCCTCGATCTGCGCCTGCGCCTCGCGAGCGCCCTCACGGTCGCGGCTGTACTCGATCGCCTGCTCGAGTCCCAGAGCGGTCAGGATTCCGAGCACGATCATGAGGTAATGGGCCGCGAAATCCCTCAGGGTACGGGCGGCTGGTCCCGGCGGCTCGATGTGCAAGCGACCCTACTCCCCCGGCGCCCTCGGGGGCGCCATTTCCGCCTCCGCGACGGCCGGCGTGCGCCATCCGGCGCGCACGCCCAGATAGCAGAACAGCAGCGCGGCGAGCGCCACGCACAGCTGGTCCCAGCCGTAGCCGATGTAGCCGTGTCCCGCGAACTGCGTGCTGCCGGCCCAGGAGAGCGCGACCACCGAACCGAGGTACGCGATCAGCCACCAGGCGCCGCGCAGCGCGCGGCCGAAGCCCGCCCAGCCGGCCTGCGCCTGGTAGTACAGGTACACGGGCAGCGGCAGGATCAGCAGGAGCATGATCTCGCCGGTGTACGGCCAGCGCGCCCAGTACAGCATCAAGGTGGCGAGCACGAAGGCGATCGGCGCGAGGATCGTCAGGCCCGGCACCCGCAGGGGCCGGTGCACGTCCGGGGCCGTCCGGCGCAGCACCAGGACGCTGATCGGCACGATCAGGTAGGTGATGATGGTTGCCACCGAGATGACCGCGGCGAGCTTGCCCCAGCCGCGGAAGAAGAACAGGAACAGGAACGAGACGGCGAGGTTGAACCACATGGCCGGGCGGGGGATCCCGGAGCCGGGGTGGATGCGCCCGAAAACCGCCGGCACCGTGCCGTTGCGCTGCATGGCGTAGATCATGCGCGCCGTGGTCGCCGTGTAGGTCGTGCCGGTGCCGCTCGGGCTCACGAACGCGTCGGTGTACAGGAGCAGCGCCAGCCAGTGCAGGTTCAATGCGAGCGCGAGCTGCGCGAACGGCGAGCTGTACTCGAGCGCCGACCAGCCGGACTGCAGCCGCGCGGGCGACACGGCGCCGAGGAACGCGATCTGCAGCATGATGTACACGCAGGTGCTGAGCGCGATCGAGCCGAAGATCGCCGCCGGAACGCTGCGGCCGGGATTGCGCGCCTCGCCGGCGAGGTTCACCGGGCTCTGGAAGCCGTTGTAGCTGAAGACGATGCCGCTGGTGGCGACCGCGGTGAGTATGGAGGCCGGATCGAGCACGCTCGGCCCGCCGTGCACCCCGAGCTTGAAGTTCTCCCAGTGGAACTCGGTCGCCATCAGCGCGATGGCGGTGCCCGCCGGCACGATCAGCTTGAAGAAGGTGATGGCGCTGTTGGTGCTCGCGAACACCTTGACGCTCCAGAAGTTGAACAGGAAGTAGATCACCACCAGCACCGCCGCGAGCACGAGGCCCGTGGCCGACAGCACGCCCTGGCCGTTGTCGGCGTGCAAGTACAGATCGTGGGTCCAGGTCCAGGGCCACGAGCTCATGTACTGCACCGACGCCTCGGCCTCGACCGGGATCACCGACACGATCGCGATCCAGGCCGCCCAGCCGGCGATGAAGCCGACCAGCGAGCCGTGCGAGTAGTGGCCGTAGCGCACGGCGCCGCCAGACTCGGGGAACATCGCACCGAGCTCCGCGTAGGTCAGCGCCACGAACAGGATCACGACGGCGCCGATGATCCACGCGTACACCGCGCCCGGTCCCGCGAGCTGCGCCGCGCGCCACGCGCCGAACAGCCAGCCCGAGCCGATGATGGATCCCAAGCCCGTGAACATGAGCGCAATGGCGCCGACTTCGCGGCGGATCGCGGATTCGCTGGACATGCGTTCTTCTCGTTTGGAGGAATCCCCTAGGATCACCGCATGCTACCGCAACGGGCACCCGGGCGCGATGTCTAGCGGCCCCGCCGGCCGCCGGCCGCCGCCGCGGATTCCGGGAACGCCGCGGCGGATGTCCGCGGAGAAGGTCGGACTGCGGTCCGCGGCGCGAGCCCGCTCGGTGATGCGGCCGCGGGCCCGCAGTTCGGCGAGCGGCCA
>JAJXZV010000293.1 GCA_021779875.1 Pseudomonadota bacterium | reverse complement strand
CCCCGCCGCTTGCGCCGCCGCGCCCTCGGGGCGCGGGGCATCCCGGAATCCCGGTGCGGGCTCGGCGCCGCCCTTGGAGGCGAGCAGCAGCGGCGTCCCGCCCTGCGCGAGCGCGGCGAGCGCCGCCGCGATGTCGAGCAGCGGCAGCCCGGTCTCGGTCACGAACTGCTCGAGGATCGGCCGGAACACCGCGGCCTCGTCCCCGGCCACCGTGTCGGCGATGCGCTGCTTGAACTTCGCGATGCGCAGCAGGTTCACCGCGTCGGCGCTCGGCAGGTTCATCGGCTCGATGGGCTGCCGGGTGGCGCGCTCGATGGCGCGCAGCAGATTGCGCTCGCGCGGCGCGACGAACAATATGGCCTCGCCCTTGCGGCCGGCCCGCCCGGTGCGGCCCACCCGGTGCACGTAGGACTCGGTGTCGTTGGGCACGTCGTAGTTGACCACGTGCCCGATGCGCTCGACGTCGAGCCCGCGCGCCGCGACGTCGGTCGCGACCACGATGTCGATCTCGCCCGCCTTCAGGCGCGCGACCGTGCGCTCGCGCAGCGGCTGCGGAATGTCGCCGTTCAGCGCGGCGGCGGCGAAGCCGCGCGCCTCGAGCTTCTCGGCGAGCTCCACGGTCGCCTGCTTGGTGCGCGTGAACACCAGCATGCCGTCGAAGGTCTCGGCCTCGAGGATGCGGGTGAGCGCGTCCAGCTTGTGCACCCCGCTCACCAGCCAGTAGCGCTGGCGGATGTTGGTCGCGGTGCTGGTGCGCGACGCGATGGTGATCTCGGCGGGGTTGCGCAGGTGGCGTTGTGCGATGCGACGAATGGGCGCCGGCAAGGTGGCGGAGAACAGGGCGACCTGGCGCTGCGGCGGCGTCGCGACCAGGATGCTCTCCACCGCGTCGACGAAGCCCATGCGCAGCATCTCGTCGGCCTCGTCGAGCACCAGCAAGCCCACCCCCGCGAGCCGCAGGGTGCCGCGGTTCATGTGATCGATCACCCGGCCGGGGGTGCCCACCACCACGTGCACGCCGCGCTTCAAGGCGTTCAGCTGGGGCTGGTAGCTCTGCCCGCCGTAGATGGGCAGCACGTGAAAACCCTGCAGGTGCGCCGCGTAGCGCTGGAAGGCCTCGGCCACCTGCAGGGCCAGCTCGCGGGTGGGCACCAGCACGAGCACCTGCGGCTCGCCGCGCGCGAGGTCCAGGCGCGCGAGCGCCGGCAGGGCGAACGCGGCGGTCTTGCCGGTGCCGGTTTGCGCCTGGCCGAGCAGGTCCCGGCCCGCCAGCAGCGGCGGGATCGTGGCCGCCTGGATGGCCGAGGGCGCCTCGTAGCCCACGTCGGCGAGCGCCCGCAACACGGGCTCCGGGAGGCCGAGATCTCGGAAGCTCGGGGCGGTAGCCGGGGCCGCGTCGGGGACTGCGCTCATGGTCAAGGCCGCCTGGAAGAATGGGCCTCAAGTCTAGCGGTTTGACGGCGTATTGCTACCATGCGCGTCCGGAATGGCCGTCGGCAGGTAGCCGCGTAGGACGAAAAACCATGGGACGCATCTTCGAGGTCAGGAAGCACGCGATGTTCGCGCGCTGGAACCGCATGGCGAAGCAGTTCACCCGCATCGCCAAGGACATCACCATCGCGGTGCACGCGGGCGGGCCCGACCCGGCCTCCAATTCGACGCTGCGCCGCGTGCTGCAGAACGCGCGCGCCGTGAACATGCCCAAGGACAAGACCGACGCGGCCATCCGCCGGGCCTCGGGCAAGGAGGCGGCCAACTACCAGGAGGTGCTCTACGAGGGCTATGCCCCGCACGGCGTCGCCCTGCTGGTCGAGACCGCGACCGACAATCCGACCCGCACCGTCGGCAACGTGCGCAACCTCTTCTCCAAGGGCGGCGGCAATCTCGGCACCACCGGCAGCGTCAGCTTCCTGTTCAAGAAGATGGGCGTGTTCCGCCTGGACCCGGGCGCGGTCAAGGATCAGGACGAGCTCGAGCTCTTCCTGATCGACCACGGCCTGGAGGAGATGGGCGAGAGCACCGGGGAGAAGGGCGAGCCGCAGATCGTGATCCGCTGCGCCTTCAAGGACTTCGGCCACCTGCAGGAGGCGCTCGAGTCGCGCGGCATCACGCCGCTCTCGGCCGAGCACGAATACATCTGCTCGGTGCCGACCGAGCTGCCCGAGGCGCAGGCCGCGGAGGTGCTCGCGCTCATCGACAAGCTCGAGCAGGACGACGACGTCCAGAAAGTGTTCCACACGCTCGCGTGAGGACGGGGAACATGGCGACGCATCGGTTTCGCATCCTGAACGTCTTCACCGACGGCTCGAGCCCGCTGTCGGGCAATCCGCTGTGCGTGTTCGAGGACGGCTCGGCGTTCGACACGGCGGCCATGCAGGCGCTCGCGCGGCAGTTCAACCTGTCCGAGACCACCTTCGTGCTGCCCTCCGCGAGCGCCGCCGCGCGGGTGCGCATCTTCACCCCCTCCTACGAGATGCCCTTCGCCGGGCACCCGACGCTCGGCACGGCGCAGGTGTGCCGCGCGCTCGGACTGGGCGGCGACTCGCTGCGGCTCGAGATGACGGCGGGCCTGATCGAGGTGCGTGCGGCCGCGAATCGCTGGACCCTGACCGCCCCGCCGGTGCGCTCGCGCGAGTTTCCCGGCGATCCTGGCGAGCTCGCGCACGCCCTCGGGCTCGAACCCGCCGACCTCGGCGGGCGCCCGCTCCTGGTCGCGGCGGGCAAGGAGCAGCTCATCGTGCCGCTGACCTCGGAGGCCGCGGTGCGGCGCGCGCGGCCGCGCCCGGGCTCCCCGGCGCTGACCTCGGCGGACGGCGACGCCATGGCGTACGTGTTCGCCCGCACCGCGCCCGGACGCGCGCTGGCGCGGTTCTTCTTCTCGCAGGGTCCGGCCATGCTCGAGGATCCGGCGACCGGCTCGGCCACCGCGAACCTCGGCGGCTGGCATCTCGCCATGGGCGAGCCGCTCCCGGTGCGCCTGACGATTTCGCAGGGCGAACAGGTCGAGCGGCCGTCGCGCCTGCACCTCGAGGTGGACGCCGGCGGCGAGATCCGGGTGGGCGGCGAGGTCGTCGAGATCGCGCAGGGCACGCTCGAGTGGTGAGCGGCGCGGCCGCGCGCCGTCGGGGCGCGCGGCCTCAGGCCGCGGGCGAGCCGCGGTGCATGGCGAGGTCGTGGGCCCAGCGCACCACCGGCTCCAGCCGCGGCGAGACCATCCCCAGGGCCCGCTCGTAATCCGCCCAGCGCGCCTCGTGGTGCTCGGGCGTGCCGAGCGCCGGATTCACCGGCAGCGTCACGTGGATCCGCGGGCTGCGCGCGAGGTAGTAGCGCGCGATCTTGCCCTTGGCGTAGGGACCGGTCTCGATGAACCCCATCCCCCAGTCGAAGGAGATGTCGTCGAGGCCGGTCTCCTCGCGCACCTCGCGCAGCGCCGCGTCGATCGGCTCCTCGCCGGGCTCCACCAGACCCTTGGGGAAATCCCAGTTGCGGTAGGCGCGCAGCAGCAGGAAGCGCAGCCGCCGCTCGATCAGGCTCACGACCACCACGCCCGCCGACAGGCGCGTCGGCGCGTCGTGGCGGCTCATGGGTTCCTCGATCGGCTCACCCGCCCATTCTAGCGCGCTCGGGCGGCGCGCCGCCGCCCCGTCACGCGGCGGCGGACAGCGGCGAGCGGATCAGGTGATCGAACGCGGCGAGCGACGCCTTGGCGCCCTCGCCCATGGCGATCACGATCTGCTTGTACGGCACCACGGTGCAATCGCCCGCGGCGAACACGCCCGGCACCGAGGTCTGCCCGCGGGCGTCGACCTCGATCTCGCCGCGCGCCGACAGCTTGACCGTGCCCTTGAGCCAGTCGGTGTTCGGCACCAGGCCGATCTGCACGAACACACCGGCGAGCTCGAGCTCGCGCGCCGCGCCGCTCGACCGATCCTGGTACGTGAGGCCGGTGACTCGCTCGCCGTCGCCGCGCACCGCGGTGGTCTGGGCGCCGGTGATCACGGTGACGTTCGCCAGGCTCCGGAGCTTCGCCTGCAGCACCGCGTCGGCGCGCAGCTGCGCGTCGTATTCGATCAGGGTCACGTGGCTCACCAGGCCCGCGAGGTCGATCGCCGCCTCGACCCCGGAATTGCCGCCGCCGATCACCGCCACCGGCCGGCCCTTGAACAGCGGGCCGTCGCAGTGCGGACAGTAGGCCACGCCCTTGTTGCGGTACTCCCGCTCGCCCGGCACGCCCAGCTCGCGCCAGCGCGCGCCCGTGGCGATCACCACCGAGCGGGCCTTCAGGGAGGCGCCGCTGTCGAAGCGCACCTCGAGCAGCTCGCCGGGGACCAGGGCGGCGGCGCGCTGCAGGTTCATCACGTCGACCTGGTAGGCGGCGACGTGCTCGGCGAGCCCCGCCGCGATCGCGTGCCCCTCGGTGCGCGGGACGGAGATGAAGTTCTCGACGCCGACGGTGTCCTGCAGCTGGCCGCCGAAGCGCTCCGCCGCGAGACCCGTGCGGATGCCCTTGCGGGCCGCGTACACCGCGGCTGCCGCGCCGGCGGGGCCGCCGCCCACGACCAGCACGTCGAACGGGGCCTTGGCGCTCAGCCGCGCCGCCTCGCGCTCGGCGCCGCCGGTGTCCAGCTTGGCGAGGATCTCGGGCAGCTCCATGCGTCCCTGGCCGAACGGCTGGCCGTTGAGGAACACCGCCGGCACGCCCATGATCTGGCGCCGCTCGATCTCCTCGGGGAAGGCGCCGCCGTCGATCATGGTGTGGCGGATCCGCGGATTGACCACCGCCATCAGATCGAGCGCCTGGACCACGTCCGGGCAGCTGTGACAGCTCAAGGACACCACGGTCTCGAAGTGCAGCTCGCCCTCGAGCGCGCGCGCCTGCGCGAGCACGGGCTCCTCGACCTTGGGCGGGTAGCCGCCGGTCTGCAGCAGGGCGAGCACCAGGGAGGTGAACTCGTGGCCCATCGGCAGGCCGGCGAACCGGATGCGCGGCGCTTCGCCCGGCCGGCGCAGGGCGAAGGAGGGCCGGTACGGGGCCTCGGCCTCGCGGCCGGCGAAGCTCACCAGCGGCGACAGCGAGACGATGTCCTCGATCAGCTCGAGCATCTCGCGCGACGCCGGGTCCTCGCCCACGCAGGCGGTGATCTCCACCGCCTGCGTGAGCCGCTCGAGGTAGCCCTTCAGCTGCGCCTTGAGATCACCGTCGAGCATGGTCAGATCTTGCCGACCAGCGACAGCGACGGCTTCAGCGTCTCGGCGCCCGGAGCCCACTTCGCCGGGCACACCTCGCCCGGGTGCGAGGCCACGTACTGGGCGGCCTGCACCTTGCGCAGCAGCTCCTTGGCGTCGCGGCCGATGCCGTTGTCGTTGATCTCGATGATCTTGATCTTGCCCGAGGGATCGATCACGAAGGTGCCGCGCAGCGCGAGCCCCTCTTCCTCGATCAGCACGCCGAAGCTGCGCGACAGATTCAGGGTCGGATCCCCGACCAGCGGGTACTGGACCTTCTTGATCGTGTCGGAGGTGTCGTGCCACGCCTTGTGGGTGAAGTGCGTGTCGGTCGAGACGCCGTAGATCTCCACCCCGAGCTTCTTGAACTCGGCGTAGTGGTCCGCGAGATCGCCGAGCTCGGTGGGGCAGACGAAGGTGAAGTCGGCCGGATAGAACACGAACACCGACCACTTGCCCTTGAGGTCCTGCTCGGTCACGGGCACGAACTTGCCGTTGTGATAGGCGG
>JAJXZV010000196.1 GCA_021779875.1 Pseudomonadota bacterium | reverse complement strand
GCGCCGCGCCTGGTCCTGCGGACCCGCGCCGCCGGCCACTCGAGCGCGGGCCCCCGCCGGCACCGTCCGGCGGCGTCGATCCAGTTCGAGGACAACGGGCCGGGCGTGCCGCCGGAGATCCGCGACCGGGTCTTCTATCCGCTGGTCTCCGGCCGCGCCGACGGCTCGGGTCTCGGGCTAGGCATCGCGCAGGACCTCGTGAGCCGGCACGGCGGCCTGATCGAGTTCGACAGCGCGCCCGGCCGCACCCTCTTCGCCATCTCACTGCCACTGGATCCCGTATGAACATGAAGCCGCTGCAAGTCTGGTTGGTCGACGACGACGCTTCCATTCGCTGGGTGCTCGAGCGGGCGCTGAAGGGCAGCGGCATGTTGCCCCGGTCCTTCGATCAGGCCGATGCCGCCCTGGTGGCGCTGCGGGGCGAGGCGCCCGACGTGCTCATGACCGACATCCGCATGCCCGGGCGCAGCGGCCTCGAGCTGCTCAAGGAGATCCAGGCCTCGCGGCCCGGCTTGCCGGTGATCGTGATGACCGCGCACTCGGATCTGGACGCGGCCGTGGCCGCCTATCGCGGCGGCGCCTTCGAGTACCTGCCGAAGCCCTTCGACATCGACAAGGCGGTGGACCTGGTGCGGCGCGCCGCGCAGCAGGCCAACGCCCCGGTGGACGTCGAGGCCACCCGGCGCAGCATCCCGGAGCTGCTCGGCCAGGCGGCGGCCATGCAGCAGGTGTTCCGCGCCGTCGGCCGTCTGTCCCGCTCCAGCATGACGGTGCTGATCACGGGCGAGTCGGGCACGGGCAAGGAACTGGTGGCGCGCGCGCTGCACCGTCACAGCCCGCGCGCCAGCAAGGCGTTCGTGGCGTTGAACACCGCGGCGTTCACCGCGGACCTGCTCGAGTCCGAGCTGTTCGGGCACGAGAAGGGCGCCTTCACGGGCGCCGATGCACTGCGCCGCGGCCGCTTCGAGCAGGCCGACGGCGGCACGCTGTTCCTCGACGAGATCGGCGACATGTCGCCGGCCTTGCAGACGCGGCTGCTGCGCGTGCTCGCCGAGGGCGAGTTCTACCGTGTCGGCGGCCAGACGCCGGTGCGGGTCGACGTCCGGGTGATCGCCGCGACCCACCAGGATCTCGAGGCGCGCGTGCAATCCGGTCAGTTCCGCGAGGACCTGCTGCATCGTCTGAACGTGATCCGCATCGAGATCCCGCCGCTGCGCGAGCGGCGCGAGGACGTCCCGGAGCTGCTGCACCACTATCTCGGGCTGGCCGGCCAGGAACTCGGCGTCGAGCCGAAGCTCCTCACGCCGGAGGCCGAGCGCGCGCTGGTGGCCTACGACTGGCCGGGCAACGTGCGCCAGCTGGTCAACGCCTGCCGGCGACTGACCGTGACCGCGCCCGGCCGCGAGATCAGCGGCGCGGACATCCCGCCGGATCTCGGCGGCGCGCCGACCGACCAGGCCGCCCACCACGACTGGATGGGCAAGCTGTCGCACTGGGCGGAGCAGGAGCTCGAATCCGGCACGCAGCGCCTGCTCGACCAGGCGGTGCCCGAGGTCGAGCGCATCCTGATCCGCGTGGCCCTGCGCAAGGCCGACGGCATGAAGCAGGACGCGGCCAAGCTCCTCGGCTGGGGCCGCAACACGCTCACGCGCAAGATGAAGGAGCTCGGCATGGAGGACGTGGCGTAGCGGCGGCGCCGGGCGGCGCCCCGCCCGGGCTATAATCGCGCCCATCATGGGCGACTTCCTGCAGGGCGTGCTCGGCCTGCCCGAGCGGCCGTATTTCGGCAACGGCATCGCGGATTGGCTCGGCGCCGCGCTGCTGGCCGGCGCCGTGTGGTCGCTCCTGTCGCTCGTCAAGCGGGTCGTCGCCTCGCGTCTCGGCCGCCGCCTGACCCCCGCGCATCCGGCGCCGCTCCGTCTGCTCGCCCACCTGGCGGCCACCACCCGGCAGATCCTGTTCGCGGGGCTCGCGCTGTACGCGGCCCAGACGCAGCTCGAACTTCCCGAGCGCATCCACGCCGCGGTGGCCACCGGCCTGCTGTTGCTGCTGCTGCTGCAGGCGGGCCTGTGGGCCGGCCAGGCGGTGCGCTTCTACCTGGAGGGCAAGGAACGCGAGCGCGGCCCGGACCAGGCCATCGCCGGCTCCCTCGACATCATCAACTTCGTCGCACTGATCCTCATCTGGTCGCTGGTCGGCCTGGTCGCGCTCGAGAACCTCGGCGTCAACATCACGGCGCTGCTCGCGGGACTCGGGGTGGGCGGCGTCGCGGTCGCGCTCGCGCTGCAGAACATCCTCGGCGACCTGTTCGCATCCCTGTCGATCGCGCTCGACAAGCCCTTCGTGATCGGCGACACCCTCACCATCGACACGTTCACCGGCACGGTCCAGCACATCGGCATCAAGACCACGCGGCTGCGCAGCGAGACGGGCGAGCAGATCATTCTCTCGAACGCCGACATCCTGAAGAGCCGGGTGCGCAATTTCGGCCGCGCCGACGAGCAGCGCTCGCTCGCGACCGTGCGCATCGCCTACGCGACCCCGATCGAGAAGCTCGAGGCCATCCCCGCGCTGCTCGAGGGCATCGTGCGCGCGCAGGCCAACGCGCGCTTCGAGCGCTGCCACCTGCGCACGCTCGGCGACTCCGCGCTGCTGTTCGAGCTGTCCTATTTCGTGCGCCGGCCGGCCGCGAACTCCCTGTACGACCTGCAGCACGCGGTGAACCTGCGGATCCTCGACGAATTCCGGCGCCTCGGGGTCGACTTCGCCTATCCCACGCAGGCCGTCGTGCTGCGCTCCTGACGGGCGCATGTTCCACGTCGTCCTGTTCGAGCCCGAGATCCCGCCGAACACCGGCAATGCCATCCGGCTGTGCGCCAATGCCGGCGCGACCCTGCACCTGGTGAAGCCCCTCGGCTTTCGCCTCGACGACCGGAGCCTGCGCCGCTCGGCGCTCGATTATCACGACCTCGCCGCGGTGCGGGTGCACGCCGACCTCGACGCCTGCCGGCGGGCGCTGCCGCAGGCGCGCTGGTTCGCCATCGAGACCGGCGGCGAGCGGCGCTACTGCGAACCGACGCTGCGGCCGGGCGATGCGTTCCTGTTCGGTTCGGAAACGCGCGGCCTGCCCGCCGAGGTGCGGGCAAGCTTCGCCCCCGAGGCCCTGCTGCACATTCCCATGCGGCCCGCCAACCGGAGCCTCAATCTCGCCAACGCGGTCGCGATCGTGGTGTTCGAGGCGTGGCGCCAGGCGGATTTCGCGGGCGCGCCGTGAGCGCCGTGGGCTTCGTGGGCTTCGTGAGCGCCGTGGGCTTCGTGAGCGCCGTGGGCTTCGTGGGCGCCGCCCCGACGCCGCGGCGGCTCAGTCGGTCTCCGCGCGCATCTCGCGGGTCATGAGCGCCTGCACGGCATCGCGCACCGTGCGCCCCTCGTGCACCACGCGATGCACCTCCAGGCAGATGGGCATGTCGACCCCGAGCCGCTCGGCGACCTCGCGCACCGTGCGGGCGGCGAGCACGCCCTCGACCACCTGGCCGATCCCGCTCTGCGCGGCCTCGAGCGGCCGACCACGGCCGAGCGCGAGCCCGAGACGGCGGTTGCGCGACTGATCGTCGGTGCAGGTGAGCACCAGGTCGCCGAGGCCGGCGAGCCCCATGAAGGTTTCGCGCAGCGCGCCGAGCCGCACCCCGAGGCGCATCATCTCCGCGAGGCCCCGGGTGATCAGCGCCACCCGCGTGTTGGCGCCGAAGCCCATGCCGTCGGCGATGCCCGAGCCGATCGCGATCACGTTCTTGACCGCGCCGCCGACTTCGACGCCCAGGATGTCGGTCTGCGTGTAGGCGCGGAAATTCGGCCCGGACAGCGATACCGCGAGCTCGCGGGCGAAGCGCTCGTCGCGCGAGGCCACGGTCATCGCGGTCGGCAGGCCCATGCCGACCTCGCGCGCGAAGGTCGGGCCGGAGAGCACCGCGCCCGGCCGGTCGCCGAGCACCGAGGCGGCGACCTGGTGCGGCAGCAGGCCGGTGCTCATCTCGAAGCCCTTGGTGGCCCAGGCGACGCGCGCGTCCGCGGGCAGGTGCGGCCGCAGCCGCGTGAGCGTGTCGCGCAGCGCCCGGGAAGGCACCGCCACCAGCGCGTCGCGCGCGCCCTCGAGCGCGCGCCCGAGATCGGCGGTGACGCTCAAGGACGGCGGAAACGGCGCCTCGGGCAGATAGCGCGGGTTGCAGCCCGCGAGCCGCATGGCGTCGATCTGCGCGGCGTCGCGGCCCCACAGGCGGACCGGATGCCCGGTGCGCGCGAGCTGGATGGCGAGGGCCGTGCCCCAGGATCCGGCGCCGATGACCGCGATGGGTTCGGGGCGCACGGGCGGCTCCGCGGTCAGTTCACCATGCCGGGCAGCGCCCCTTCGGCGGCCTGCGCGAACAGCACGTCGAAATTCACGAGCGGCAGCAGGAAGCTCGGGAAGCCCCCCTTGACCACGAGATCGGAGACCGCCTCCCGGGCGTAGGGGAACAGCACGCTCGGGCAGAAGCTGCCGACCAGGCGCTTCAAGTCCTCGAGCGAGGCGCCGGCGATGGCGAACACGCCCGCCTGCTTGACCTCTACCAGGTACAGCGTCGCCTCGCCCTGCTTGGCCTCGAGCGTGATCGTGAGCAGCACCTCGCGCACGTCCGGCGCGATCTCCTCGGCGGAGGTGTTCATGTTCAGCTGGAACTTCGGCTCCCAGGCCTGGTTGTTGGGCAGCCGCGGCCCGTTGGGCGACTCGTACGAACAGTCCTTCAGGTACACGCTCTGCAGGGTCACCTGCACGCCGCCGACGGCGCCGGTCTCCGTCCCCTCGCTTCTCACCTCGTTCATCGAGCCCCCTCGGTTATACGCTTCAGTTCGCCGCTGCCGTCGAGCGCCGCCAGGTCGTCGCAGCCGCCGATGTGCCGGTCGCCGATGAAGATCTGCGGCACCGTCCGCCGCCCGCTGCGCGAAATCATCTCCTCGCGCAGGCGCGGATCCTCGTCCACGTCGATGCGGTCGACGGCGAGCTTGCGGCTCTCGAGCAGCGCCAGCGCGCGCTGGCAGTACGGGCACCAGCCCGTCATGTACACGGTGATCGCGGGCTGGGTCACTTCGGTCCCGGCCGGCGGCTCGGCGCCGTCTTCACGACCGGCAGATTGTCCTTGATCCAGGCGTTGATGCCGCCTTGCAGATTGAAGATCTTCGCGAAGCCGAGCCCGCCGAGCAGGCGCGCGGCGCTCGCGCTGGTCACGCCGCTGTCGCAGTACACGACCACGTTCTTGTCGCGCCACCTGGCGAGCGACTCCGCCTGCCCCGCGAGCTCGGCGAGCGGCACGTTGCGCGCCTCGCCGATATGACCCGCCTCGAAGGCCTCGCGCGAACGCACGTCGAGCACCAGGGCCCCGTGGTTCATCAGCTGTACCGCCTGCATGGTGCCCACACCGGCGGCCGATTGCAGCAGCGCGCGCAGCTCGTACACCGCGACGACGATGGCGGCCAGCAGCGCGCCGCCCGCGAAATAGGGATGATGGCCGATGTACTCGAGAAGTCTCTGCATCGCGGTGTCGAATTCGGATTTTGGGCCGCGCAGTATAGCAGCGGGCACGGGGCTTGTATGCTTGCCACCTGGACCGACCACGCCCCATGAACGCACGCATCAAATCCCTGTTCCTGCTGGCGGCGCTGCTGTGCGCGCCGGCGGGCGCGCCGCCGGCCGCGGTGCGCGGCG
>JAJXZV010000065.1 GCA_021779875.1 Pseudomonadota bacterium | reverse complement strand
GGCGGCGCCGGCGCCCGCGAGCGCCGCGAACAGGCGCTCGATCTCGCGCGCCGTGCCGGGCAGGCTGGCATCGAAATACGTGGGCGCGATCTCGAGGTGGCGCAGGCGGTGGTCGACCGCGCCGTCCATGTGGATCACATCGAGGTTCCCGCGCAGCAGGTCGATCGCCGGCAGGAAGCGCGCGCGCTGCAGGCCGTCCCTGTAGAGCCCGTCCGGGGGCGTGTTCGACGTGGCGACCAGCACCACGCCGCGCGCGAACAGCGCCGCCAGCAGCGCGCCGAGGATCATCGCGTCGGCGATATCGGCGACGAAGAACTCGTCGAGGCACAGGACCCGGAATTCGTTCGCCATGGTCCGTCCCACGAGTTCGAGGGGATTCGCATGGCGCTGCGCGGCGGCCAGCTCCGCGTGTACGCGCCGCATGAACCGATAGAAGTGCAGCCGCCGTGCGCGGCTCGGGTCGAGGCCGGCGTGGAACCAGTCCATGAGCAGTGTCTTGCCGCGTCCGACGCCGCCCCAGAGATACACGCCGCGCGGCGCGGGCGCGCACCGGCCGAAGATCCTGGCGCGCCAGGACCGGGGCGCGGCGAGCGATTCGCGCAGGCGATCGAGGCGCTGCGCCGCCGCCTGCTGGGCGTGGTCGAATTCCAGCCGCTGAGCGGCGATCTCGGTCCGCAGCCGCGCCGCGACGGACAGCATCGGGCGCTCGCCCACCACCGGCCGCGCTACAGGCTCTGGTAATTGGGCCCGGACCCGCCTTCCGGCGGCACCCAGGTGATCTGGGCGTACGGATCCTTGATGTCGCAGGCCTTGCAGTGCACGCAGTTGGAGGAGTTGATCTGCAGCTTCAGGCCGCCGCCTTCGGCCGGGACCATCTCGTAGACGTTCGCGGGGCAGAACCGGGTGCACGGGTTGCCGTACTCCTGCGTGCAGCGGGTCGCGCACAGCGCCGTGTCGGCGACCCGCAGGTGCACCGGCTGGCTCTCCTCGTGCGTGGTCGCGGCGAAGAACACGGAGGCCAGCCGGTCGCGCGGCGGCAACTCGCGCTCGCCCCAGCCGCGCTCGGGCGAGGCGTATCGATCGAGGCGCTCGAGCGCCGTGTGGTCGGCGTGATTCGCGAGCGTCCAGGGCAGCCGGCCGCCGGTGGCGGTCTCGAAGGCGGCGTTCGCCAGGCCGAACCAGAGGCCGCGCCGGAATCCCGGGCGGATGTTGCGCACCTTGCGAAGCTCCCGGCCGCCCGGCGATTCGCGCCAGCGCCGGTCGAAGCCCGTGCCGCCGCCGGTCTCCACGTAATGTTCCGCGGCCGTCATCCCGGAGCGGATCGCCTGATGGATGCCCTTGATCTTCGGCGTGTTGAGCGTGCCGCCGGCGTCGCCCAGCAGCAGCGCCCCCGGCATCTCGAGCCGCGGCATCGACTGCCAGCCGCCCTCGATCACGGTGCGTGCGCCGGCGGCGAGGATCTCGCCGCCCTCGAGCAGCCGCTTCACATCGGGATGGTTCTTGTATTGCTGGAAGGCCTCGAACGGCTGGAAGCGCGGATCCTCGTAATCCAGCCCGACCACGAAGCCGACGTACGCGCGATCGTTGTCGAGATGGTAGAGGAAGCTGCCGCCGTAGGTACGGCCGTCGAGCGGCCAGCCGAGCGTGTGCTGGATCAGTCCGGGCTCCACCCGGCCGGCGGGCAGCTGCCAGAGCTCCTTGAAGCCAAGTCCGTAGGTTTGCGGCGACTTGCCGGCGTCGAGTTCGAAGCGGCGGATGAGCTGTTTCGCCGTGCTGCCCCGGCAGCCCTCGCAGAGCATCGTGATGCGCGCGTGGATCTCCGGGCCGGGCGCGTAGTTCGGTCCGGGCCCGCCCTGCTTGTCGAGGCCCATGTCGCCGATGCGCACCCCGATGACGGCGCCGCCGTCGTCGATGAGCGCCTCGGCCGCGGCGAAGCCCGCGAACACGTCGACGCCGAGCCGCTCCGCCTCCGCGCCGAGCAGCGGTATGAGCTGGCCGAGCGAGACGATGAGGTTGCCGTGGTTCGCCATCTGCGGCGGCGTCGGCAGCCGGTACCGGCGCCGGCGGGTCATGAACATGAACTCGTCGCGAGTCGCCGGCACGCAGATCGCCGGGGCGTGATCGCGCCACCGCGGCCAGAGCTCATCGAGCGGGCCCGGCTCGAGGACCGCGCCCGAGAGGGAGTGCGCGCCGAGGCTCGCTGCCTTCTCGAGCACGCACACGGACAGGTCGGGCTTCAACTGCTTCAGCCGGATCGCGCAGGCGAGACCCGCCGGGCCGCCGCCGACGATGGCGACCTCGTATTCCATGACGTCGCGTTCGATGTCCGTCATTCGCTCGGCTCCTTCAAACCAGTTCGACGGCGATGGCCGTGGCCTCGCCGCCGCCGATGCACAGGCTGGCGATGCCGCGCCGGCCCCCGCGCGCGCGCAGCGCATGCACGAGCGTCGTCAGGATGCGCGCGCCGGTGGCCCCGATCGGGTGGCCGAGCGCGCAGGCGCCGCCGTTGACGTTGACCTGCCGGTGGTCGAGACCGAGATCGCGGATCGCCGCCATGGCGACCACCGCGAACGCCTCGTTCACCTCGTACAGGTCGACCTCTCCGGCGTTCCAGCCGAGGCGCGCCAGCAGCTTCTGGACGGCGCCTACGGGCGCGAGCGTGAACCACTCGGGCTCGCGCGCGAAGCTCGTGTAGCCCACGATCCGCGCGAGCGGCGCCAGGCCGCGCGCCGCCGCGAACGAGGCCCGCGCCAGCACCACCGCGGCGGCGCCGTCGGAGATGCTCGCCGAGCTGGCCGCGGTCACGGTGCCGTCCTTGCGGAAGGCGGGCTTCAGCGCGGCGATCTTGGTCACGTCGAGCGTGCCGGGGGTCTCGTCCTGGTCGACGGTCAGATCGCCCTTGCGCGACTTGACGGTCACCGGAGCCACCTCCGCGCGAAAGGCGCCGCCGCCCACGGCGGCCTGGGCGCGCCGGACGGACTCGCGCGCGAACTCGTCCTGCTGCTCGCGGGTGAATCCGTACTTGGCGGAGGTGGCCTCGGCGAAGCAGCCCATGAGCTGTCCGTCCCAGGGGCTCTGCAGCCCGTCGTAGAACATGTGGTCGAGCACTTCCTGGTGGCCCATGCGGTACCCGGCGCGCGCCTTGGGCAGCAGGTACGGCGCGTTGGTCATGGACTCGAGGCCGCCGGCGACCACGGTCTGGGCGGAGCCGGCCAGGATCTGATCGGCGCCGAACATCACGGCGCGCATGGCCGAGCCGCACATCTTGTTCACCGTGGTGCAGGGCACGCCGGCCGGGAGCCCGGCGCCGAGGGCGGCCTGCCGGGCCGGCGCCTGGCCGATACCGGCCGACAGCACGCAGCCCATGAACACTTCGTCGACGTCGCCGGCCGGCAGGCCCGAGTCCGCCAGCGCCGCGCGCACGGCGGCCGCGCCGAGCTGCGGACCGGTGACGCCCGCGAAGACGCCCTGGAAGGCGCCGACGGGCGTGCGGCGGGCCGCGAGGATCACGATCGGATCGGTGTGCATGGGCGTTCGATTCTCCTGGAGGCGGCCTGCCGCTTGGGCCGGAAGTATAACCGCGCGCGGCGGGTCAGGGCGCCAGGGGCTCGCCGAGGGCCTCGGCGATCAATTCGCGGCTGCGCTGGCGGGCCCCCTCGGCCGGCATCACCGACAGAATCTCGACGCGCAGGCGCGCGCGCCGGATGGCCATCGTGCCCGGCGGCAGCACGGCGCGCGTGCCGTGGATGGCGACCGCGACGATCGGCCGGCCGGCCCGCTCGGCGACCGCGAAGGCGCCGGCGTGGAAAGGGCGGATCTGCACGGTCTCGTCGAAGGTGCCCTCCGGAAAGAACACGAGGGATTGGCCGTTCGCGGCGACCTTCAGGACCCGGCGCGCGTCGCTCGCCCCCCGGTGGCGGTCGAAGCGTTCCACGAACTCCGATCCCAGCCGGCGCAGCAGCAGGTTGGCGACCGGCACCCGGACCATCTCCTTCTTGATGACGAAGGCGAAATCCGGCGGCAGGGCCGCCGCGGCCACCAAGCCGTCGATGTAGCTCGCGTGATTGGCCACCACCACGCAGGGCGCGTCCGGCAGGAGCTCACGGCCGCGGACCTCGAGTGCGATGCCGCTGGCGCGCAGGAATGCGCGCGAGCAGGCGCCCGCGACCTGACGCCGGTGCCGCAGGCTCGGCAGGAACAGGTTGACGATCAGCGCCAGCGAGCCGAGCGCCGTGAACAGCAGCGCGCAGTAGCCGCCGTAGAGGCCGCGAACGATCATTCGCACCGCCGAAACCATCCCTTGTGTGATCTGGTTCTCCTTATGTTAATACTTGCGCCGAGTGTGAGGCGGGTCACGCCCACTCGGGCGTCGCGCTCGCATACTGAATTTCGATGACGCGTCCGGCACCAAGTCGTGCGCATACCACGCGGGAAAACATGGCGACGGCTTTGAAACGTTCGGTTTATACACGGACCACGGGCACCGCGGTACCGTCGCATCGCGACGTGGCCGATCCGGCGCTGCGCCGCTTCCTCGATGCCGTGTGGATGGAGCGCGGACTGTCCGTCAACACGCTGGCCGCCTACCGCGCCGACCTGACCGCGCTCGCGCGCTGGCTCGAGGAGCGCGATGGCGCCCTGCTCAAGGCCTCGCGCAAGGATCTGCTGGAATTCATCGCCGCCCGCGTCGAGGGCGGCTCCCGGCCGCGCTCCACCGCCCGGCAGCTGTCGAGCTTCCGCCGATTCTTCCGGTTCATGGTGCGCGAGGGCCTGATCCAGGCCGATCCCACCGCCCAGATCGCCATGCCGAAGATCGGCCGCTCGCTGCCCAAATCGCTCACCGAGGCCGAGGTCGACGCGCTGCTCGAGGCGCCCAACGTGGCCGATCCGCTCGGGCACCGCGACCGCAGCATGCTCGAGGTGCTGTACGCGACGGGCCTGCGGGTCTCGGAACTGGTGAGCTTGAAGCACAATCAGGTGAACCTGCACCAGGGCGTGATCCGCGTGGTCGGCAAGGGCAACCGCGAGCGGCTGATCCCCCTCGGCGAAGAAGCCGTGAAGTGGGTGCAGCAGTTCACCGAGGGCCCGCGCGCCGAGATCCTGCTCGAACGGCAGACCGATTACCTGTTCCCGACGCGCCGCGGGGATCGCATGACCCGCCAGGCGTTCTGGCACATCATCAAGCGCTACTCGAAGAAGGCGGGGGTCGAGAAGGAGCTGTCGCCGCACACGCTGCGGCACGCGTTCGCGACCCACCTGCTGAACCACGGCGCGGACCTGCGCGTGGTGCAGATGCTGCTCGGCCACAGCGACCTGTCCACCACGCAGATCTACACGCACGTGGCGCGCGAGCGGCTCAAGGAACTGCACGCGCAGCACCATCCCCGCGGCTGAGCGCCGCGCGGACTGAACCTAAGGCGCCCCGGCGCTGTCCTCATGCTGGTAACCTGCCGTTGACCCGCTGGTAGCCATTTCCCCGGAGCGATCGATGTTCAGAGGCCTGGTCTTGCTGTTGCTGTCGTGCGCCGCCCTCGCGGCCGCCGTGCCCGCCGCCGAGCAGGCCGCGCCGGCCGCGCCCCCGAAGGATCCGCGCGCGGCGTTGCTGAAGCTGCTGCCGGCCGGCTCCGCGCTCGACGACCTGAAACCCTCGCCCATCCCGGGAATCTACGAGTTCAGCCAGGGGGCGGACGTCAGCTACCTCACCGCCGACGGCAAGTACTTCATCGACGGCAACATCTACGACATGGGCACGCGCGAGAACCTCACCGAAACCCGCCGCAGCCGCATGCGCGCGGCGCTGATCGGCGCG
>JAJXZV010000370.1 GCA_021779875.1 Pseudomonadota bacterium | reverse complement strand
GTGGGCCAGGGTCGGCAGGGCGGCGGCCAGCAGGGCGCTCGCGATCCACAGCCCGGCGAGCGTGCGGCCGCGGCCCACGGTGTCGGAGAGGGCGGCCCAGGCCGCCCGTCCGCCCATGTCGCCGAGCGCGAACCCCGTGAGCAATCCGGCGGCGACGCCCGCGCGGTGGCCGAGCGCCGTCTCGAGCAGCCCGCCCGCCTGCCGCAGTCCGCACAGTCCGCCGGCTATGGCGAGGAATGCGGCGAACCACACGACGGCGAACGGCGCGCCGGAGGCCGCGCCCGGCGCCGCCTCCGAGGGCGTGGGCGGCGGCGGCCGCAGCACGTTGAGTCCGATCATCACGATCATGAACTCGATCACCCCCAGGGTGGCGAGCGTCTCCATCACCCCGGGGGCGGTGGCCGTGTGAAAGTGGCGCAGCAGCCAGTGCGACAGCGGCGCCGCCACCAGGGGCCCGGCACCGAAGCCCGCGAGCGCGGCTCCGACCGCGCGGCCGGGCCGGTGGGCAAAGGCGCCGATCAGGCAGGGCAGGGGTGCGAGGTAGCCGATGCCGAGGCCCACGCCGGCGAGCCCGGCGTATCCCAGGTACACGAGCCACAGGGCGTGCCGGTGGGCGCCGACCCCCGCGAGGATCAGCCCACCCGAGAAACACAGCGCGGCCGCGACCATCGCGCGGCGTGTGCCGCTGCGCTCGATCCAGCGTCCGGCCGCGGCGGCCGACAGCCCGAGGACGGCGAGCGCGGCGGGCACGATTCCGAGGAGCTGATCGGGGCGCCAGTCCCGGGGGTCCGGATGATCCAGGACCACCAGGCGGCCGAGCGGCCCCAAGAACACGGCGAACGCCTGCACCTGCCCCAGGGCCAGGTACAGCAGGAATGCGCCGGCCGGCGCCCGCCAGCGCGCATGGGTTTCGGAGGACATCGGCGAACTGTGCCATCGCCGGCCGCGACGCGCATCACATTTTCCGCGCTGCCGCAGGCCTGTAAAACCGTGATCTCCTGGGTCGCTCCGCGGGCCGCGGGCGGCTAGCCTCTCGGGGAGACATGATCACCCGTAAACATGCGATCGAGCGCGCGTGGGGTCCGGCGGCTTGCCTGCTGGCGCCGGCGTGGCTGCTCGCCCTGGCGCTCGCGCCCGGGCGCGCCGGCGCCGCCTGTCTGGCCAATCCGGACCCGCAGATTCGCGAGCTGCAGGCGCGCGCCTCGCAGGATCCGACGCGGGTGCTCGGGCAGGTGCATCCGCTCATCGCCGCGCTCGAAGCCCAGCACGTGCGGGCGGGCGCGCCCGAGGCGCCGCGCCTCGCCTCGTTGTACGCGGTCGAAGCGCAGGCCGACGGTCTGCTCGAGCTGGACGCCGCGGCGCGCACCGCAGCCCGCAAGGGGCTGCAGCTCGCCACCGACGTGCACGATCCGGTTCATCTCGACCTGCTCGACACCTATGCGCACAACGTCTACGACGGCGCGGCGCTCGCCCGGGCGCTCGCGCAGGTCGACGCGGCGCGGCTCGACCAGGCCGAGGGCTCGCCCGCCGACACCTGCCTGCTGATCGCGCGCGGCGTGATCCAGCACCGCCAGGATCGGGCGGACCTGGCCATCGTGAGCCTCACCCGGGCGTATCGGGCGACCGCCGCGGTCCCCGGTTCGGAGCCGCACGCCATCGCGGCCGGATACCTGTCGGTGGTGATGCGCAGCGTCGGCTATTACGCGCAGGCCCTCGCGCTCAATCAGGAATCGATCGACTGGGCGCAGGCCAACGGCGCGACGCTCGAGCTGTCGGTGGCCCGCTTCCAGCGGGGCCGGATCCACCAGCGGATGGGCAACTACCCCGCGGCCATCCAGGAGTTCGGCGAGGCGCGTGACCTCAGCGTGTCGCTCGACGATCGCCAGGGCATCGCCTATGCGGACCTGCGGATCTGCGAGGCGCACCTCGAGATCGGCCACCTCGACCAGGCGGTGCGCGAGTGCACGCAGGCGCGCCGGCTGTTCGCGGCCGCGCATGCCACCGACGGCGACAAGGAGGCCCAGACGCTGCTCGCACGCATCGAGCTCGCCCAGGGCCGGCCGGCACGCGCGCTCGCGGCCCTGAATGCCGTGCTCGACCGGCGCGGCGCCGACCTGCAGCCGCGGCTGGTCGCGCAGGTGTACGAATGGCGTGCGCGCGCGAACGCCGGCGTGGGCAACTTCGCGGCCGCCTACGAGGATCAGCGCGAGTTTCAGCGGCGCGAGACCGCCGGCACCGACATCGAGCGCACCCGGCAGGAGAGCGCCATGCGGGCGCGCTTCGACACCGATCGAGAGATCGAGCGCAATGCCGGCCTGCAGCGCGAACTGACCGCCTCGCAGGAGCGCGCCAGGCGCCAGGCGCAGCAGCTGCGCTGGAACACCGTCGTGGCGGGCGCCGGCGTGGTGGTGATCGCGCTGCTGATCTACTTCCTGGCGGCGAACCTGAGATTCCGCAAGCAGCTGCTGCAGCTCGCGAGCCAGGACGTGCTGACGGGGCTGCCCAACCGGCGGCGCATCGCCGAGCTCGCGACCGCGGCGATGACCGCGGCGCGGGCCGCCAAGACGCCGCTCACGCTGGCGCTGCTCGACCTGGACCACTTCAAGATGGTGAACGACCGCTGCGGCCACGCCGCCGGCGACTACGTGCTGCAGGAATTCGCGCGCATCGGGCGCGCGTCGCTCGGTGCGGCGGACGTGCTCGGCCGATGGGGCGGCGAGGAGTTCCTGCTGGTGATGCCGGGGGCGGAGCTGTCGCTGGCGCTCGCCAATCTGGAGCGGCTGCGCACGCAGGTGCTCGGCATCCGCCTGCCGCCGACCGCGGCCGGCCTGCGGGTCACGCTGAGCGCGGGGGTGGCTGTGCACGGCGAGCAGATCGGCTCGCTCGACGAGTTCATCGCGCGGGCCGACGCGGCGCTGTACACGGCGAAGAACGAGGGTCGGGACCTCGTGCGCGTGGCCGACGAGCGGACCCAGTTCACGATCACCGGGGTCCGGCGGGCGATGCGCCGCTAGGGCTCGAAAGTGGTGCCCAGGAGAGGACTCGAACCTCCACGAATTTCTCCACTGGTACCTGAAACCAGCGCGTCTACCAGTTCCGCCACCTGGGCAAGATGGGTCGGCCAACGAGGCGCCGCAATCTACGCACCCGCCCGGGGCTTGTCAATGCGGCGGCCCGGCGGGCGCGCTCAATATCCATCGAATCAATGACCTATGGGCGGGGCCGATGGCCGGGCGCGGAGCGGCACCGGGCGGCGCCGGGCGGCGCCGGGCGGTGCGGTGCGGCGCCGCGTACCGGGCGCTCGAGGCGCGTCCGAAGAAATATTTTTGAAATTTTTCGCATTTTTTTCATCATGCACCGCGATTGCACCAAGGTTGGGCGCGCGGCTTGTCCGAAATCCCCGAAGACTTCTCCGCAGGCGACGCCTCGGCGCGCCGCGCACGATTCAAGTGCCGATAAATACGCCGCATGCCCCGCGCCGCTGCGAGCGCGGTCGCGTGGGCCAAAGAGGTGCGTGAGGCGGGCCGATCGCACCACCTGCGTGCAGCGGCCGCGCGTTCATGAACGATTTTCTCGTCCGGCGCGAACTGCATGCAAATCCCTTGAAATACAGGCTCCGCGCGCGAGGTCCGGCTTCTTTACAGCACCGGAAAGTTAAGCTAATTAACCACGCGTCGAGAGCACGAACACACCAGACTCACGCGAGGGATGCCTGATGAAGAAGACCACTGCGACGCCGCGACACGTGCTGCGGGACGGACGGCGCGCGCGCCGCAGCCTCGGCACGGTCACCACGCTCAGCGCGGCGGTGCTCAGTGCGCTGTACGGGGACGCGGCGCTGGCCGGCCCCGCGATCACCGACGCCTCGGGGGCGAGCGAGACCTCGCTCCAGGAGGTGGTGGTCACCGCGACGCGGCGCGCCGTATCGGCGCAGGACCTGCCCATCAGCATCACCGCGGTCACGGGCGATTCGCTCGACAAGGCGGGGATCAGCGACATCGCCGGGCTCGCGCATTCGATGGCGGGCGTGAACTTCACCGACAAGGGGCCGTTCGGCGGCGTCAACGGCGCGACCCTGATCATCCGCGGCCTGAACAGCGAGGCGACGGGCGGGCAGGTCGCCCTGGCGACGCCGATCGTGCCGCCGGTGGCGACCTACGTCGACGACACCGCGCTGTTCGTGAACCTGCGCCTGCAGGACCTCGATCACGTGGAGATCCTGCGCGGCCCGCAGGGCACCCTGTACGGCTCCGGATCGCTCGGCGGCACCATCAAGTTCGTGCAGAATGCGCCGGACCCGTCCGCCTTCGACGCCAAGGCCGAGGCCGGGCTCAGCAAGACCGAGCACACGCACGCCCTGAACGAGGACGTGAACGGCATGCTGAACCTGCCGCTGTCGGACACTCTGGCGGTGCGCCTGAACGCGAGCTGGACCGACCAGGCCGGATTCATCAATCAGCCGAACCTGTACGCGCTCGATGGCTCGGGGGCGCCCATCGCGGCGCAGCCCGGCAACCTGCTCAGTCCGCCGGTGACCTACTCGAAGGACGGCACCAACGCCTATCAGTACCGGTCGGCGCGAATCTCGACGCTGTGGCGGCCCAGCGACGAGTTCAAGGCGCAGCTCTCCTACTACTACCAGACGTCGAAGGCCGACGGCTTCCCGTACGCCTCGCCGCTGTACGGCTACAGCTCGCTGACCTCGGTCGACCACACCCAGGCGACCGCCGACGACCGGGTCGATCTGTTCGCGCTCACCCTCGAGGGCGACCTGGGGTTCGCGACCCTGACGTCGAACACCTCCTACGGGCACCACGACAACCGTGCGAACAGCGACCTGACGAACCTGTATTCGCACTTCTCGTTCTACCCGGCCTACTACGGCCAGAATCCGCGCGTGCTGGTGACCGGCCACGACGAGCTCAACGACAAGCCGTGGGCGCAGGAGCTGCGCCTCGCCTCGAAGAACGGGGGCATGATCGACTGGGTCGCGGGCGCCTTCTTCAAGCACGAGACGACGGTGATCGACGAGCACGAGTTCTATCCGGGCTACAACGATTACTTCAACGCCTGCGTGCCGGTGTACGGCGTCGGCGACGGCATCAATCCCTCCCAATGCGGCATCGGCGAGGCGTACACGCCGGGACCGACGCAGTACGTGTACGGCATCCCGATCGTGAAGGACCAGGCGTACATCGGCGACTTCGAGACGAATTTCAAGGACATGGCGGTGTTCGGCGAGATCACCGGCCACCTGACCTCGGCGTGGAGCGTCACCGGCGGGACGCGCGTCTTCAAGCAGACCCTGTCGCAGTCGCAGCAGACGGGCCTGCTGTTCGGCGCGGCGCTGCCGCCGCCCGCGACGCCGGTCGCGAACCGCAGCCTGAGCGACTCGTGGAGCAAGGCGCTGTGGAAGTTCAACACCGCCTATGAGTTCGATGCCAACAACCTGGCGTACGCGACCTGGTCGCAGGGCTTCCGGCGCGGCAGCGTGAACGCGCTGCCGTTGAGCGAGCTGAACGGCACCTACACCACGAATCCGGGGCTCTTCAAGGTGCAGCCCGACACCGTGGACAACTACGAGATCGGCGTGAAGGGCACGGTGAACAACCGCTTCCGCTACTCCGCGGCGCTGTTCGACATGCAGTGGCACAACGTGCAGGAGGGCGCGCAGCTCACGCCGCTCGTGCTGCCGGCGGGCAATTACATCGTCCATGTCGACTGCGGCACCCAGGCACTTGCCGGCGCGCTCCACAATGCTGCGCGTGGCCGCATCCCCGTTCTTATATTCGCCGGTCTGTCGCCGGCAACGCAGGAAGGCGAAGCCCGGGGTAG
>JAJXZV010000368.1 GCA_021779875.1 Pseudomonadota bacterium | reverse complement strand
CGCTCGCCGCCAGAATCAGGGCCACCACCGCACCGTCGAGCAGTCCGTTCACACGCCCTCCTAGCCCGCCGCTCGGCCGGCATACCCCAGCATCAGATGATAGGTGATCAAGGACCCCGCATACGCCAGCGCGAACAGGTAGCCCGCCATGATCAGCGGATAACGCCAGGAATTCGTCTCGCGCCGCACCGCCGCCAGCGTGGACAGGCACTGCGGCGCGAACACGTACCACGCCAGCAGCGATGCGGCCGTTGCCGCGCTCCAGGAATGGGCGATCAACGGCGTCAGCGCCCCGCTCACGTCGGCGCCGTTCGCCGACAGCGCGTAGACCGTGCCCAGCGCGCCCACGGCCACCTCGCGCGCGGCGAGACCGGGCACCAGCGCGATCGAGATCTGCCAGTTGAAACCGAGGGGTGCGAACAGGGCGGCGAGCCAGGTGCCGATGTGTCCGGCCACGCTGTACTGGATCGCCGGGCCGGTGGCGCCCGCGGGGGGCGCCGGGAACGAGCTCAGCGCCCAGAGAATCACCATCAGCGAGAGGATGATCGTGCCGACGCGGGTGAGGAAGATCTCGACGCGCTGCCACAACCCGATCCCGAGATTGCGCAGGCTGGGCCAGTGGTAGGCGGGCAGTTCGAGCATCAGCGGCTGGAACCGCCCGCCCGGACCGCCGCGCTTGAGCACGTAGGCGACCGCCATGGCGCTCGCGACGCCCGCGACGTACAGCACGAACAGGACCAGTCCCTGCAGCTGCAAGCCGGCCCACACCGTGCGATGGGGAACGAATGCGCCAATGATGAGCGCGTAGACCGGCAGCCGCGCCGAGCAGGTCATCAGCGGCGCGATCATGATGGTGGTGAGCCGGTCGCGCGGATTCTGGATGGTCCGGGTCGCCATGATGCCGGGAATCGCGCACGCGAAACTCGACAGCAGCGGAATGAAGGCGCGGCCCGACAGGCCAACGCTGCCCATGAGCCGGTCGAGCAGGAAGGCGGCCCGCGGCAGGTAGCCCGAGTCCTCGAGCGTCAGGATGAAGAAGAACAGGATCACGATCTGCGGCAGGAACACGATGACGCTGCCGACGCCCGCGAGAATTCCGTTCACGAGCAGATCCCGCAGCAGGCTCGGCGGCAGCATGCGCGCCAGCCAGTCCGCAAAGGCGCCGACGCCGTCCTTGATCGCATCCATAGGCAGCGGCGCCAGGGCGAACACCGCCTGGAACACCAGGAACAGGACCGCCGCGAGGATCAGCGGGCCGAACAGCGGGTGCAGCACCACCGCGTCGAGCCGATCGCTCCGGGTGACGCCCTCGAGATGCTCGCCGCCGACGGCCGCCAGGATCCGCCGCACCTCCGACTGGTCGTGCGCAACGTCCGCGGCGCTCAAGGCGAGCCACGGCGCGACCCGTCCGCCGCCGGCCGGCATCGCCATGGCGTCGAGCGTCTTGATCAGGGCCGCGGCCCCCGCCGCCTTGATGCCCACGGTCTCGACCACCGGCACACCGAGTTCGGCCGACAGTCGCGCCGCATCCGGCATGATCCCCTTGCGCCGGGCGACGTCGGCCATGTTCAACGCCACGACCATGGGCAGGCCGAGGCGCTTCAAGCTCAGCACCAGCCGCAGATTCTGCCGCAGGTTGGTCGCATCGGTGACGCAGACCACGACGTCCGGCACCGGCTCGCCGGCGCGGCGCCCGAGCAATACGTCCGCGGTGACGCGCTCGTCCGGCGTCACCGGATCGAGGCTATAGGCGCCCGGCAGGTCGAGCACGCGCACGCGCCGTCCCGACGGCGCGATCAACGCGCCTTCCTTGCGTTCGACCGTGACGCCCGCGTAGTTCGCGACCTTCTGACGGCTGCCGGTCAGTACGTTGAACAGAGCGGTCTTGCCGCAGTTGGGATTGCCAACCAAGGCGACCAGCGGACTTGGTGCGCTCGGCGACGTCGCCATGGAAGGGGCTCGCGCTTAGGCCGGCTCCGGGCACACGCGGATGCAGGCCGCCTCGAACAGGCGCAATGCGAACGTGCCCGTGCCCACACGAACGGCGATCGGCTCACGCGCGAGGAACCCGCGCGCGACGATGCGCACGACCTCGCCCGGGAGGAAACCGAGTTCGGCCAGGCGCTTGTGCAGGTCGAGGGGCGCGTGGCCATCGGCCTGGGACACGGCCACCACCCGCGCGCGCATGCCGATCGGCAATTCGGCGAGTTCGACTTCTGCGGGGCCGCCGGCAACGGCGCCAGCGGCGGAATTGGGATCGGTATTCATGACGCCATGCTACATGAGAATCGTTCCCATTACCATTAGGGGAACCCGAATGGTAATGCTGCATCGCGCCATGTCGGTTCGTCGCGCGCGAGGCTCTGGGCCGCAGCGCCGTTCCTGCTACTCTTGGCACTTTAGGCCCTCAAAGCTGCCTGATATGTCGACGCTTTTCGAGAAGATCATCGCGGGCGAACTGCCCGCCACCGTGGTGCATCGCGACGCACGCGTGACCGCGTTCCTCGACATCCGGCCGGCGGCCCCGGTGCACATCCTGATCGTGCCCAACAAGGTCATTCCCACGGCGGACGACTTGACCGACGAGGACGAATCGCTGGTCGGCCACATGATGCTCGTGGCGCGCGATCTCGCGCGCCAGCACGGCATCGCCAAGAGCGGTTATCGGTTGATCGTCAACTGCAATCCGGACAGCGGCCAGGAGGTCTATCACCTGCATCTGCACTTGCTGGGGGGGCGGCCGCTGGGCCCGTTGCTCCAGCGCACCTCCGCCTAGAGGTACCACTTCGAGGAATGGCGATGAAGAAAAAGAACACGGGGGCGATGAAGAAGCCGGCCGCACGGCGCAAGACCGCGGGCCGCCCCTCGCCGGGGTCGGCGGCGAAACGCTCCGCCACCGCGGCCAAGCGCTCGGCCGCGCCCACGAAGCGTTCGGGCACCGCGGCCAAGCGTGCTCCGGCCCCGCCGCAGCGCGCCGCGCGAAGGTCGGCGGTGGAGGCCGGCGCACCCGTGCGGCGCGAGTTGTATCCGCCCATCGAACCCTATCGCCAGGGGTACCTGCGCGTCTCGGACGTGCACGAGATCTACTACGAGGAATGCGGCAATCCGGCCGGCAAGCCGGCGATCTTCCTGCACGGCGGTCCGGGCGCCGGCTCGGACAAGCGCGCCCGCCGATTCTTCGATCCGCAACACTATCGCGTGGTGGTGTTCGACCAGCGCGGCTGCGGGCGCAGCCGCCCGAGCGCGAGTCTGGTCGAGAACACGACCTGGCACCTGGTCGCGGACATCGAACGTCTGCGCAAGCACCTCGCCATCGAGCGGTGGCTCGTGTTCGGCGGCTCCTGGGGCAGCACCCTGGCACTCGCCTACGCCGAGGCCCATCCGGAGCGCGTCACGGAGCTCGTGCTGCGCGGCATCTTTCTGTTGCGCTACGCCGAGATCCGCTGGATGTACCAGCACGGCGCCTCGGAGATCTACCCGGACCGCTGGGAGGCCTATCGCGACTTGATCCCGCCCGATGATCGCGACGACTTCCTGAGCGCCTATCACCGCCTGCTCACCGGCACCGATCGGCGGGCCGCGCTCGCGGCCGCGCGCGCCTGGTCCGTCTGGGAGGCCTCGACCAGCTTTCTGTACAGCAATCCCGAGAACATCAAGAAATGGGCGGAGGACGATTTCGCGCTCGCCGTCGCGCGCATCGAGTGCCACTACTTCGTGAATCGCGGCTTCCTGCGCAGCGAATCCCAGTTGCTCGACGACGTGGCGCGCATCCGCCACATTCCCGCGACCATCGTGCAGGGCCGCTACGACGTGGTCTGCCCGGCGACCAGCGCCTGGGATCTGCACCGCGTCTGGCCCGAGGCGGACTTCCGCCTGGTGCCGGACGCGGGCCACTCCGCATTCGAGCCCGGCAACACCCACGAACTGATCCTGGCGACGGACCGCTACCGCAGCCGCTGAACGATGCCCGAACTGTTCACGCTCGGGCTCGCGCGACCGCAGGAGGCGAACCGGATCGCCGTGATGTCGCGCGATCTGATCGAGCACGGCCTGGAATGGACCTGGACCACCGCCCGCGTGCGCCGCTGCATGGAGGGCCGCGACCATTCGGTGGTGGTGGCACGCCGCGAAGGCGATCTCGCCGCGTTCGCGGTGCTGCGCCTGAACGAACGGGACGCCCACCTGAACCTGCTGGCGGTCGCCTCCGCGCATAGGCGCCAGGGCCTGGGCCGTCGCCTGATCGAGTGGCTGTGCGCCACCGTGATCGAGGCCGGCGTCTTTCGGATGGACCTGGAACTGCGCCTGCGCAACGCCGGCGCGCGCGCCTTCTATGAGTCCCTCGGCTTCGTGCCGGTGCGCGAGATGCAGGGCTATTATCAGGGGCGGGAGTCGGCGCTGCGCATGTCCCTGCGGCTCGCGACGACTCCGTGCTGAATGCCGGCCGCGGCCGCCGCGACGCCGAGCACGTCGTGCGCCAGCGCGGCGGCCCGGCGCCAGCCGTCGTCGGTCAGGAAGTAAAGCGCGAATCCCGTCAGGCCGAGCACCGCGAGCGACGCCGCGAAGGTCGCGCCGCTGGTGCGCCGCAGGCCGCGTGACCAGCGCGGCCCGGCGTGCCGCGCCGAAATCCAGCCCAGCAGGTAGACCCCGAGGATCGCGAGCACGCCGTGCGCTAGCCGCAGCGGCGGCTGCAGCGGACTCGGCTCGACCCCGAACGGACCGGTGCGGGCGAAGAGGCCGTCGAGAATCAGCCAGCCGAATCCCGTCGCCGCGAGCAGGGCGAGCATCGCATGGGTCACGGCGCGCAAGCCACGGGACATGGGCGTTCAGCCGGTCGCCGGCCGCGGGCGCAGAGCCACCTGCCACAGGGCGAGCAGCCAGCGCACCCCCTGGGTCACGTGCTCGGAGGAAAGAGTCGCCCCGGAGATGTTCTTGATATCGGTGCGAAAGCGCAGTTGATCGAGCTCGCGGCGACCCTGGAACTGGGCGCGCCACGCCGCATTGCGGATCTCGCCGCCATGACTTTCGCGATACGCCATGATCTCGAGGTCGCGCACTCCGCCCTGCGGCTCGATGCCGAGCGCGTAGGTGATCAGGCTCTGGCGGCCGATCACCTCGTCGATGAACAGATGACCCAGCAGCGCTCCGCCGCGCTCGGCGCGAAACACCCGCCACCGGCCGTGCGCCGGCTGGGGTCCGGCGCGCTCGAGCACGGCGGCCTGTTCGGCGGGGGTCAGCGGCAGGAGGATCTCTCGAAAGGCATCGGCCTCCGGAAAGACCGCCTTCTGGGCGGCGTCGATGTCCAGGTATTCGGCGGCGCACACCACCGGTGCGCTGGGCAGCAAGGCGGCGAACAGGAGCGTGGAGAAACGGGCATCGACCGACATCGGGCTCACTCGGGCGGTTGTATTGCGAATGATTATCATTAAGATATCAACCCATGGCAACCCTTCCGGCCGACGAATCCGCCGATCGGTCCGTCCGCCTCGCGCGACTGCGCGTCGGCATGGGGACCCTGGTCGCCATGGAGGCCGAGGCGGCCGATGCGCGCACCGCGGCCGCCGGCATCGCGGCCGCCCACGCCGCGATCAGCCGGGTCGAGGCCCTGATGCATCCGACCCGGCCCGGCGCCGACCTGGCCGCGCTGAACGCCGCGCCGCCCGGCGTCCGGGTACGGGTCGACCCCTGGACCGACGCCGTGCTGCGGGCGAGCCAACGGCTGCACGAGCTGTCCGGCGGCGCCTTCGATCCCTGCCTGCCCGAGCCGGGCGGCCGGTGCCGCGACCTCGACCTCTCGAGCCCGCTCACCGTCGTCAAGCGGGCGCCGCTGCGCATCGACCTCGGCGGCATCGCCAAAGGCTACGCGGTGGATCGCGCGCTCGACGCGCTGCGCGCCGCCGGCC
>JAJXZV010000025.1 GCA_021779875.1 Pseudomonadota bacterium | reverse complement strand
GTTGGTGCGCGAGCAGCTCTTCGAAGGCGAGCCGGCGCTGCGCCGGGTGGCGGCCTTCCACGAGCGCGGCCACCGGCGCGTCCGCCGGCGGGCGGTGCACGGTGAGCAGCGCCTCGACCAGCGAGGGCAGGCGCGCATCGTCGAGCAGCGCCGGCGGCAGGAGATCGGGCAGGTCGCCGTTCGCGGCGGCATCGAGCGCAAGGCCGACGAGCTGGCGCAGCCTGCCTTGCGTCACGCCCTCGGTGGCGGGATAGATGGGCGTGAGGTGCTCGGCGGCGACTTCGGCCGCGCGCGAATCGGCGCGGCGGTATTCAGGGTGTACGATTTCCAGGCCCGTGGGGCCGCGGCGCGCCTCACCGAAGCAGCGGATGCGGGTGCCGCGGGCGAGGCCTTGCTGTTGCTGCGCGTTGAAGTAGAAGAAACGCAGCGTCAAGAAACCCGAACCGTCGCCGATGCGACAGAGCATCTGGCGCCGGCCGCGAAACACCACCTCGGTGAGCAGTACCTCGCCCTCGACCGAGGCGCGCTGGCCCGGCATCAACTCGCCTAAGGGCACCACGCGGGTGCGATCCTCGTAGCGCTGCGGGAGGAGAAAGAGCAGGTCCTGGGTGGTCTCGACGCCGAGGGCCCGCAGGCGCTCGGCGAGCGCGGCGCCCACGCCGCGCAAGGACGTGACCGGTCGCGCCGCCGCGGGCGCCGCCGGGCTCACTGCGCGACGATGCACTCCACTTCCACCTCGGCGCCGCGCGGCAGCGCCGCGACCCCGACGGCGGCGCGCGCCGGGTAGGGTTCGCGGAAGTACTCCGCCATGATCTGGTTGACCAGCGCGAAGTGCTTCAGGTCGGTCAGGTACACGTTCGCCTTGACCACCTGGTCGAAGGTCGCGCCGGCGGCCGTGACGATGGCCTTCAGGTTCTCGAACACCTGGCGGATCTGCGGTTCGATGCCGCCGGGCACGAGCTCCTTGGTCTTCGGGTCGAGCGGGATCTGGCCGGAGACCCAGATGGTGTCGCGCACGCGCACCGCCTGGGAATAGACGCCGATGGCGGCGGGCGCCGCGTCGGTCGAGATGATGTGCTTGCTCATGGCGGCAAGCATATCAAGCCAGCGTGCGAAATACGCGCTGGACGTCGGGCATGCGGCGGATGGTGCGGATCACGCGCGCCAGGTGCTTGCGGTCGCGCACCTGCATCTGGATGCGCAGCGCCGAGCTGTTCACGTCGCGCTCCTCGAGCGACACCTGGTCGATGTTGGTGCCCGTGTCGGCGACGCTCGAGGCCACCGCCGCCAGCACGCCGACGCGGTTGTTGATCTCGAGCTGGATCTCCGAGGCGAAGGTGCGGCCGTGGGGCGCCTCCCAGGCGACCGACAGCCACTTCTCCGGCTGTTTGCGAAACTCGGCGAGATTGCCGCAATTCTGCCGGTGGATCACCACGCCGCGGCCGGCGCTCAGGTAGGCCATGATCGGGTCGTTCGGGATGGGGAAGCAGCAGTGCGCGTAGCTCACCAGCAGCCCCTCGGTGCCGGCGATCATCAGCGGGCCGCCGGCGGCGTGCGCCGGCTGCTCGCCGCGGGATGGCTGCAGGCGGCGCGCGACCAGGGGCGCGAGGCGCTCGCCCAAGCCTATCTTTTCGTACAGCTCGTCCGCGTCCTTCAGATTCAGTTCCTTCACCGCGGCCCCGAGCTCGGCGGCGGAGACCTTCTTCAGGCTCGAGGAGAATTCCTCGAGGGCGACGTTGAGCAGCCGCCGGCCGAGCTCGACGGCCTCGCCGCGCTTCATGTTCTTGAGGTACTGGCGGATGGCGGCGCGCGCCTTGGCGGTCACCAGGAACGACGACCAGGCGGGATTCGGAGTCGCTCCCTTGGCCGTGATGATCTCGACGGTCTGGCCGTTGCGCAGCGTCGTGCGCAGCGGCACCAGGCGCCGGTCGACCTTGGCGGCGACGCAGCGGTTGCCGACGTCCGTGTGGATGGCGTAGGCGAAATCCACCGCGGTCGCGCCGCTCGGCAGGCGCAGGATCTTGCCCTTGGGGGTGAACACGTAGACCTTGTCGGGGAACAGGTCGACCTTGACGCTCTCGAGGAACTCCTCGGAGCTGCCGCCCTCCTGGATCTGCACCAGGCTCGCGAGCCACTCGCGGGCGCGGTCGTGCTCGACGCCGCCGAAGGCGTCGCCGCCCGACTTGTACTTCCAGTGGGCCGCGATGCCGGATTCGGCGACCCGGTGCATCGGCTCGGAGCGGATCTGCACCTCGATCGGGATGCCGTTCGGGCCGAACAGCGTGGTGTGCAGGGATTGGTAGCCGTTGACGCGCGGGATCGCGATGTAGTCCTTGAACCGGCCCGGCATCGGCTTGTACACGCCGTGCACCAGCCCGAGCGCGCGGTAGCAGGTGTCGGCGTCGTCGACGATGATCCGAAAGCCGTACACGTCCACCATCTCGTTGAGCGAGATGCCCTTCTTCTTCATCTTGCGGTAGATGCTGTACAGGTGCTTCTCGCGGCCCTCCACGGTGCCGCCGAGCCCCGCCTTCTTGAGCGCGCCCTTGAAGGTCTCCGCGATCTTGCCGATGAATTCCTTCTGGTTGCCGCGCGCGCGCTTCAGCTCGCGCTCGAGCACCTTGTAGCGCACCGGGTAGAGCGATCGGAACCCCAGGTCCTCGAGCTCGAGCTTGACCGTGTACAGGCCGAGGCGCTCGGCGATGGGCGCGTAGATCTCCAGGGTCTCGCGGGCGATGCGCCGGCGCTTGACCGGCGGCATGACGCCGAGGGTGCGCATGTTGTGCATCCGGTCGGCGAGCTTGACCATGATGACGCGGATGTCGCGCACCATGGCGAGCAGCATCTTGCGGAAGCTCTCGGCCTGGGCTTCCTCGCGGTTCTTGAACTGGATCTGATCGAGCTTGCTGACGCCGTCGACCAGCTCGGCGACCACCTGGCCGAAGATCGAGGCGATCTCGGCCTTGGCCGTGGGCGTGTCCTCGATGACGTCGTGCAGGATCGCCGCGACCAGCGTGTCGGCGTCGAGCTTCAAGTCCGCGAGGATGTCGGCGACCGCGACCGGGTGCGTGATGTACGGTTCGCCCGAGATCCGCTTCTGTCCCTGATGGCGCTCGGCGCCGAACTCGTACGCCTCGCGCACGCGCTCCACCTGGGGCGGGGAGAGATAAGCCTCGAGCTTATCTAGGAGCTGACTGATCCCCGTGGTGCGTCTTCCGCCGGGCAAGAAACCGAGTATGGAAGACGCATAGTCCATGACGGCCCTTCAATGTCGGGTCGGCGTCAGTCTCCCAGTCCGAGCTGGGGCGCGCGGAAGTCCGACGGAATCTCCATGTCGCTCACCGGCGCCGCCACGGGTTCCTCGGGCTCCTCGAGCATCTCGACGGTGATGTTGCCGGCCGCGATCTCGCGCAGGGCCACCACCGTGGGCTTGTCGTTCTCCCACTCGACGGTCGCCTCGGCGCCGTTGGCAAGCCGCCGCGCGCGCTTGGCCGCGAGCAGCACCAGGTTGAAGAGGTTCGGTTCGTTCTGCAGACAATCTTCTACGGTGATTCGCGCCATGGGTTTGGACGTCGGACGTTCCTGAAGGGAAATGGGCAAATAGGATAGCAGAAAGGTGGGCGCCCGAGCGAAGCCGCCCGCCCTTAAGCGAAACGGCCGGCCGGCCCTTCAGGCCGGCGTGCGCAGCAGATCGGCGGCGAGGGCGGCCGCGTCCGGACGGCCGGCGGCGAGCCGTGCACCGTCTGCGTGCACGATGGCCCGCAGATCCGCCACCGCCTGCTCGAAGCGGTCGTTCACCACGACGTAGTCGAATTCACGCCAGTGCGAGATGTCCTCGCCGGCGTCGCGCAGGCGGCGGGCGATCACGGCCTCGGAATCCGTGCTGCGGCCGCGCAGGCGCTGCTCCAGTGCCTGGCGCGAGGGCGGCAGGATGAAGATGGTGAGCGCTTCGGGCAGGTGGGTGCGCACCTGGCGGGCGCCCTGCCAGTCGATCTCGAGGAGCAGATCCTCGCCGCGCTGCAACGCATCCTGCACCGTGCGCACGCCGGTGCCGTAGAAATTGTCGAACACCCGGGCATGCTCGAGGAACTCGCCGCGCTCGACCATTTCGCGGAATCCCTCCACGGTCACGAAGTGATAGTCGCGGCCGTTCTGCTCGTTCGGGCGCTGCGCGCGCGTGGTGTAGGAGATCGAAAAGCGCAGCGAGGGCTCGGCCGCCATCAGCGCCTTGACCAGGCTGGTCTTGCCCGCCCCGGAGGGCGCGGCGATGACGAACAGGCGGCCGCGGCGCTGCGTCACGGCGGGGCCGGAGGTCGGCGCGCTCATGGGGAGGGCGCGCTCATGGGGGGGGCGGCGCCGACGTGCGGCCGACGACCTCATCGTTCATCGTTCATCTCGGTGCCACCTGCCTCGACCGTCTCCCGGGGCGGGAAGTTTACGCGGATTCGGCCGGTTCGCGCTGCCCCTCGTGGGCGGTGTCCGGCGACCGGTCAACTCTTCAGCGAGGCCATGTCGATCACGAAGCGGTACTTCACGTCGGCCTTCAGCAGCCGCTCGAACGCGGTGTTGATCTCCTGCATGCGGATCACCTCGACGTCGGCGGTGATCGCGTGCCGGCCGCAGAAGTCGAGCATCTCCTGGGTCTCGGCGATGCCGCCGATCAGGGAGCCGGAGAGGCGGTGGCGTCCGAACAGCAGCGGGAACGCCTGCACGCTGAGCGGCTCCGACGGGGCGCCCACCAGGGTGAGGTTGCCGTCCCGCCGCAGCAGGTGCAGGTAGGCGTTGATGTCGTGCGACGCCGAGACGGTATCGAGGATGAAGTCGAAGCTGCCGGCGTGCCGGCTCATGGCGTCGGCGTCGCTCGATACCACCACTTCGTCGGCGCCGAGACGCCGCGCGTCCTCCCGCTTGCGCGCGGAGGTGGTGAACAGCACCACGTGCGCGCCGAGGGCATGGGCGAACTTCACGCCCATGTGACCGAGGCCGCCGAGGCCGACGACGCCGACCTTCTGGCCGCGGGTGACGCCCCAGTGGCGCAGCGGCGAGTAGGTCGTGATGCCGGCGCACACCAGCGGGGCGACGCCGGCGAGCGGCAGGTTCGAGGGCACGCGCAGCACGAAGCGCTGATCGACCACGATGCCGTCGGAGTAGCCGCCGAAGGTCACGCCGCCCAGGTGCCGGTCGCGCGAGTTGTAGGTGAGGGTGACGTTCGGGCAGAACTGCTCGAGGCCCGCGGCGCACTCCGGGCAGGTGCCGTCGGAATCCACCATGCAGCCGACGGCGACCAGGTCGCCGTGCTTGAACCGGCTGACCGCCGACCCGGTCGCGGTCACGCGGCCGACGATCTCGTGGCCGGGGACGCAGGGAAACACCGTCGGAAACCCGCGCCATTCGTCGCGCGCCTGGTGCAGGTCGGAGTGGCAGACGCCGCAGTAGAGAATCTCGATGCGCACGTCCTGGTCGGTCGGCTCCCGCCGCTCGATGGTCGTGGGGGCGAGCGGCGATGACGCGCTCGCGGCCGAATAGGCCCTGGCTTTGAACATGAACGTTCTCTCCGAGAAAGATCGGGTTGGAATTCGAGGGTTGCGCCTCGCGACGACGAGCACAGGCTATGCCCCGGCGATCGTCGCGACTAGCCGCTAGAATCCGATTGCGCCTATAGAAGGAATTCATGAATGCAGCGGCAACACCTGGGTGATCTGGCGGCCTTCACCGTCGTGGCCGAGCAGCGCAGCTTCACGCGCGCGGCGGCCTTGCTCGGCATCACGCAGTCGTCCTTGAGTCACACGATCCGGCGGCTGGAGGCCCGCCTCGGCCTGCGGCTGCTGGCGCGCACGACGCGCAGCGTCGCGCCCACGAGGGCGGGCGAGCGGCTGCTGCGCACCGTGCAGCCGGCGCTCGCGGACATCGAGACGGAGATCTCCAGCTTGAG
>JAJXZV010000253.1 GCA_021779875.1 Pseudomonadota bacterium | reverse complement strand
GCTCGAGTAGCGGTCGAGCGCGAGCAGATCGAAGCGGGGCACGGGTGACCGATGCAGATCCACCGAACCGGTCTCGCGGTACAGCGGCGCGGCGCGCCCTTCCTCCAGGTCGCGGCAGAACTGCGGCCAGATGAATTCGGCCTCCCCGCACACCACGCTGTCGGCGAGCTCGGCGTAGCGCTCCGGACAGAGCGAGGCGTAGCTGCCGCCGGCCACGACGTGATATCCGCGGCCGCGGTAGTAGCGCAGCAGCTCGCGCTGGCGCTCGAACTGCACGCCCATGCCGGCGATGCCGATCACGTCGGCCGCGGGGGCGAGCGGTATCGGCTCGACGTTCTCATCGACGATCGTGACCTGCCAATGCGGCGGGCACAGGGCCGCGAGCGTCGCCAGCCCGAGGGGCGGGTTGATGGCGCGTTTGCCGGGCAGGATCGATCGGATCCCGAAGCGGAAGTTCCAGAAGCTCTCCGGCGCCCTCGGATTGATCAGCAGCAGTCGCATGAGTCGCAATATGCGCGCCGCGCGCCCGGGGACATCTGATCGCGATCAGATTCCCGCATTTGCGCCCCGGACGGCGCATGCCGTAGGGTTCGGCCAACCCACGGAGGTCCGTCATGCCGCGCAGCCGATTCCTCGCCGTCCTCGCCGTCCTCGCCGTCCTCGCCGCACTCGCCGTACCCGCGGCCGCCCGCGCGCAGAGCCCGGCCGATGCCGCCGGCTGCGGCAGCGCTCCCGAGCCGGCGTTCTGCGCGGCCGTGCGCGGCGTGCGCGCGCAAGGCTGGCCCGAGCAAAGCCGGTCCGAGGTCATGGCCTCGCACGGCATGGTGGTGACCAGCCAGCCGTTGGCGGCGCAGGCGGGCCTGCAGATCCTGATGCGCGGCGGCAATGCCATCGATGCGGCGGTGGCCTCGGCGGGCGTGCTGAGCCTGGTCGAGCCGATGATGGTCGGCGTAGCCTCGGACCTGTTCGCCGTGATCTACGTCGCCAAGGAACACAAGCTGTACGTCTTGAACGCGAGCGGCCGGGCCCCCACGGGGGCGACGCTCGCCCACCTCAATGCGCTCGGATACCACTGGGACGAGCACAACTGGGGACCGGCGTCGGGCATGCCGACGTACGGCATCCTGCCCGTGACGGTACCGGGAACGGTCTGGGGCTGGCAGGCCGCGCTGAAGCGCTTCGGCAAACTGACGTTCCGCGAAGTCCTCGCACCCGCGGCCCGGTATGCCGAAGACGGTTTTCCGGTGTCCGAACGCATCGCGCACGACTGGGCCCTGCCGAATGCCCTGCCCCTGAGGCAATGCTGCACGGAGCGGGATCCGGACTCCGTCAAGACCTGGTACGTGAACGGCCGGCCACCGCGTGCGGGGCAGATCTTCAGGAACCCGGACCTGGCGAGGACCTTTCGGCTGCTGCAGGCGCACGGCGCGGAGGCCTTCTACCAGGGCGAGATCGCGCGCGCCATCGTCGCGAAGTCCAGGGCGCTCGGCGGCAGCATGACGCTCGCGGACCTGGCCGGCTACCGCGGCGAATGGGTCGAGCCCGCCCGCACGCGCTATCACGGCCACGACGTGTTCGAGTTGCCGCCGCCCTCGCAGGCCTGGGCGGCGAACGAGATGCTCAACATCCTCGACGCCTGCGTGGGCCGCTGGGTTCCCGGACAGACGCTCGCCTCGCTGGGTCCGGTGAGCCCGCAGTACTGGCACCTGCTGGTCGAGGCGAAGAAGCTGGCGTACGCCGACCTGTACCGCTACAACGCCGATCCGCATTTCGCCGCCGTGCCGCTCGCCGACCTGCTGTCGCCGGCGCACGCGGCCTCGCTCTGCTCCAAGGTCGATCCGCAGCACGCCTCCACCCCCGCACCGCCGGCCGACTCGGAGCTCTCGGGCGACACCGTCGTGCTGTCGACCGCGGATCGCGAGGGCAACATGGTGTCCTGGGTGAACAGCAATTTCTCGCTGTTCGGTTCGGGCATCACGGTGCCCGGATATGGATTCGTGCTGCACAATCGCGGCGCCCTGTTCACGCTCGATCCGCGCAGTCCGAACGTGATCGAGCCGCATAAACAGCCCTTCAACACCCTCGCCGCCGGCTTCGTGATGCACGCCGGCAGGCCGCTGATGACCGTGACCCTCATGGGCGGCGACATGCAGGCCCAGGGGCACGCACAATACCTGGTGAACGTGTTCGATCTGGGGGCCAACCTGCAGGCCGCGGCCGACATGGCGCGCTTCCGGCACAGCCAGATCCCGAACGCGCTGACCCTCGAAGCGCCGCTGTTCGACCGGGTGGGCGCGCAGCTCGCCGCGATGGGCCACACGGTGACCTCGATCGACGGCTCGAGCGTGGGGGGCGTGCAGACCATCCGGTTCGTGCCCGAGGCGCACCTCGATCGGCCGTTCGCCGGCCCCCACGGCAGCGCGAGCGGCGGCTATTACCGCGCCGCCTCGGACTTCCGGAAGGACGGGCAGGCCGTCGGCTGGTGAACGGCCACCCGCCGACACATGAGCGAAATTTCGTCATCGGCTGAAAATTGTCGTTTGTCGGCCCATGACCCCCGGCCTATCGTGACGGCGTGGAATTTTGCCACGCGCACCGGAGTGCCAAGTCATGAGCAACACCCTGAAACGGACGTTATCGCCGATCGTCATCGCGATCGCAGCGCTGGGCGGAGCCGCCGGAACGGTCGGCGCCGCCGATCGATCGGTTTCGTTGGTCCAGGATCCCGTCATCATGCGTCTCAGCAATGACGAGTTCCGCATCGCCTTCGGCATCGATGCCGCTCACTGCGCCGACAAGGGCTGCAACGGCACCATCACCTATCGGGTGGAGTGGAAGACCGAGGGCGGCGCCTCCCGCGTCGAGAACAAGCGGGTCAACTACACCGTGGCGCCGAACGCGACGCGCACGATCACCGTCGACCGCGCCTACTTCGACACCGCCGAGGGTCAGCACGTGACCGACGTGATCAACGTGCGCGTGCAGCACATCACCTGCGCCGAGGGGACCCTGACCTCGCTCTGAGCCTGACGCGGCGCCCGGCCCGGGCGCCGCGCCTCAGGGGCGCGGCTCGCCGGGTCGCGGTCGTTCGCCGCGACGCGGTGCCTTGCCGCGATAGAGATTCGATTCGCGCTCGTGTCCGTGCTGTTGCTCGAGGTTCCGGCGCGGCGCGTCCTCGCGCGGAGCGTACCGATACCGGCGGTCGCGCAGCGCCCGCTGCTGGTCGATGTTCGGGTAGTTCCGTTGCGAGTATTGACGCTGATAGGTGGGCAGCGGTGCGCGCGGCGGTACGGCCGACCGATTCCAGTGATCCCAACCCCTCCGGCGCGCGTCCCAATCGTGGCCCCAGTGCTCGCCCCAGCGCGGCGCCAGCGCACCGCTCCAGCCCATGAACCAGGGGGGCGGCCGCCGGTAGTAGCGGACGGGCACCCGCAGCAGGAAGTCCGGCACGAATCGCGGATCGATCAGGTCCCACGGACCGTCGTACCAGGAGCTCGCGTACCACTGGTCGCCGGAGAACACCCAGTAGGCGCCGTCGTAGAAGAAGAGGTTCAGGCTCAAGCGCGGATCGTAGTACACCGGATAGCCCGGCACGGGCACGAGGGTCGGGAAATACGGGATGGTGATGCCGATGCTCGCGCTCGGCAGCCCGACGCCGACACCGACGGTGACGCCGACCTGGGCGATTGCCGGCGCGCCCGCGCCGAGCAGCATGCCGAGGAGCAGGGTGGCCGCGCGGGCCCTCGATGCGCCGATGGGGTGGGGCATGGGATTCTCCTCGAACGATGCCTGGGCAGCATACGCGCCCGCCCCGGAGCGGCCGCCGGGGAATACCCGTAGCGGAGCGCGGGTGGGCCCGATGCCGCGTGATCCCCGTATACTCCGGGGCGAATGGACTCTGCCGCGCCCTCCGTGAAATTTCGATTCAAGGCGACCACGGTCGTGTTCGCGCTGCTCTGTTCGATGTACTTCATCACTTACGTCGACCGGGTGAACGTCGGCACCGCCGCCAGCGCCATGCAGCGCGACCTGCACTTGTCGCACACGCAGCTCGGACTGGTGTTCTCCGCATTCGGCTGGCCGTACCTCCTCTTCCAGGTGAGCGGCGGGTGGATCGCCGACCGGTTCGGACCGCGGCGGACCTTGTTCTGGGGCGGATTGCTCTGGGCCGCGGCGACCGTGTTCACCGGCTTCGCCGGCGGCATCGCCTCTCTGGTGATGCTGCGCATCCTGCTCGGGCTCGGCGAGGGAGCGACTTTTCCCACCGCCACGCGCGCGATGCACAGCTGGGTTCCCCGGGATCGGCGCGGGTTCGCGCAGGGCCTCACCCATTCGTTTTCCCGGTTGGGAGGCGCGCTCACGCCGCCGGTCGTCGCAATCATCATGACGACGCTGTCCTGGCGGGCCTCGTTCATGATCGTCGGACTGATCAGCCTGGCCTGGGTGCTCGCGTGGGTATGGTATTTCCGCGATGACCCCGCGGACCATCCGGCCATCACGGCGCAGGAGCTGCGGGCGCTGGCGGTCCGGTCCGCGCCCCCGGGCGGCGCGCCGCCGCTGCCCTGGCGGCGACTGGTGCGGCGCATGTGGCCGGTCACGCTGACGTATTTCTGCTACGGCTGGGGCCTGTGGCTGTACCTCAACTGGATCCCGCTGTTCCTCGAGCACACCTACGGTCTCGATCTCAAGGGCTCGGCGTCGTTCGCGGCGGGGATATTCCTCGCCGGCGTGCTCGGCGACACGCTGGGCGGCGTGCTTTCGGACGAGCTGCTGCGGCGGACGCGCAACCTGCGCTTCGCGCGCCTCAGCGTGATCGTCACCGGACTGCTCGGCGCGCTCGCGTCCCTGACGCCGCTCTTCTTCGTGCGGGGCATCGAAGGCGTGACGCTGTGCCTGACCGGCGCCCTGTTTTTCGGCGAGCTGGTCATCGGGCCCATCTGGTCGGTGCCCATGGACATCGCGCCGCAGGGTTCGGGCACGGCGGCGGGGTTGATGAATTGCGGCTCGGCGCTCGCCGCCATCGTCTCGCCGCTGATCGCCGGCTGGGTGATCGACCTGACGAACGACTGGTATCTGCCGTTCTTGATGACCATCGCCGTGCTGCTGCTGGGAACGGCCAGCGCGTTCATGATGCATCCGGAACGGCCGTTGGCGGAGTGACGGACGGGCGTTCGCGGCCGAAAGGTCTTGACGCCGCGAAGAACATCCGGCGATGGTTGGAGCCCCATTTCGGAGGCGAGAGACCCATGTCGCAGACGGCTTCAACCGGACAGCCACGGCCGCACGGCGCGCCGTCGACCGCCTTCGGGCCGCTGGCCGGCCTGCGGGTGATCGATCTGTCGCACGTCATGGCCGGACCGGTGTGCGGCATGATGCTGGCGGACATGGGCGCCGAGGTCATCAAGGTCGAGCGGCTGCCCGACGGCGACGATTCCCGGCGCTCGACGCCGCCGAGCATCGCCGGGGAGCCGGCGGCGTTCATGATCATGAACCGAAACAAGCGCGGCATCGCGCTCGATTTGAAATCCGCGCCGGGGCACGCGGCGCTGTTGCGGCTGCTCGACGGCGCGGACATCCTGATCGAGAACTACCGCGCCGGCGTCATGGAGCGCCTGGGCCTCGGCTTCGAGACTCTGCATGCGCGCAATCCGCGGCTCATCTACTGCAGCATCTCCGGCTTCGGGCGGACCGGGCCGTACGCCGAGCGCAGCGGCTTCGACTTGATCGCTCAGGGCATGAGCGGCGTGATGAGCGTGACCGGCGAGGGCCCCGGCCGCGAGCCGGTCAAGGCGGGGCCGCCGATCGCCGACATCAGCGCCGGATTGCTGGCGGCAATGGGCGCGCTGGCGGCCCTGCACCATCGGCAGAGCACGGGCCGGGGGCAGTGGGTGGACACCTCCTTGCTGGAAGCCGGCATCACCCACATGTACTGG
>JAJXZV010000013.1 GCA_021779875.1 Pseudomonadota bacterium | reverse complement strand
GCTCAAGCCTGCGAGCGGCGCCGGCCGGCCGGTCGAATCGAGCCGCTCGCGCAGGAACGCCGCCCAGTCGTAGGGCTGCACGGCGTTCAGCGCCTTGACCACGTCGTCGAAGGCATACGTCACCGTACCGGCATCGCCATCGTCGATGCCGAAGAACGCCCGCGCGAAGTCATCGAGCGACCGGGCGCCGTTCGATCGCTCGCGAATCAAGGTGTCGGCCTCGAGCCAGATCAACGCGCCTTCCCGGTAATAGTCCTCGAAGCGCTGCCAATCCGGCCAGGACTGAGGCCGTCTTGGGTTGATGATCTCGTCGTTCGTCGTGTCCTGCAGCGGCCGCCAGAGGCGGCCCTTCTTGACCTGATAGGCGGCCGCGGTGAGCGCCAGGTCGTCGAGCGCCTGCTGACGGGTGCGCAGGCCGGCCCGCGCGGCGAGCACCTGGCCCCAGTATTCCGTCTGCCCCTCGTAGACCCACAGCAGGGTGTCCTGCATCGGCACGTTGTAGTTCGGCGTCCACAGGTCGAATGGACGGCGGAACTTGCCGTTCCAGGAATGCGTGAACTCGTGGGCGAGGAGGTCTCGGTCGTAGGCGGTCTTCGTCCACTGGGTGAAGGTCTCCGGATCGCTGCCGTCCTCGCTGGACTGATGATGCTCGAGGCCGGTGTGCTGGATCTCGTCGCTCAACGAGAACAGGAAATCGTAGTGCGCGTAGTGATGCGAGCCGTAGAGCTTGTACGCCTGGCTCACGAGCGCGCGATAGCCGGCGATCTGCTCCGGCGTGATCGCGAGCAATCCGGGCCGATCGGCGAACAGGTCGAGACGAACGGGAACGGCGCTGCCGGGATCGAGTTCCACGCTCTGCGTGTATCGCCCCGCATACAGAGGACTGTCGATCAAGGTCTCGAGGTCGGTGCGCTTGAAGGTCACGTCGGCGCCGGCCGTGGCGGAGGCCGCTTCGAGCGCGGAGCCGTATCGCCAGTCCGCGGGTAGCGTCACGCCCACGTCGACGGGAATCCGCCGGACGAAGTAGCCGGCCGGATAGAGCACCACGTTGTTCCACTCGATCATCAGCACATCGTGGCCCATCTCCATGGCGCCGATCTTCGGCGTCGTGGGCGACAGGTAGTCGAAGTCGATCTCCAAGGCATCCACCCCGGCGGCGAGGTGCACGCGAAAGGCGTAGACCTCCGCGGGGTCGCGCGTCCAGGCCAGGGGCTTGCCGCCCGACGTCAACTTGATGCCGGCGAGCCTGTCGATCGGACCCTCCGGCGCGTGCGTGCCCGGCAGCCACTTCGGGTACAACAATACGGCGTCCCGGCCGAGGCCCGTCACCCGCTCGTGCACGTGGATGATCCGCCGGCCGACGTCGGCGGCGTCCACCCGCAAGCTGATGAGGCCGGGGTAGGGTCGATCCTTCGGCGCCTGGATCGGCGTGATCGGCGCGGACCCGGCCGGTCCCGGGCTCGCGCCCACGGCGCGCGGGGTCGCCAGCAGGCCCGTGGCGCCCAGAGCCGCGGCGAGCGCCACCGCGATGATCGAATCGACTGCCTTCATGCACCACCTCGCCGAACTGACCCCATCGCGGACCCGACCCGTGGCGCCCGCTCCGGCGAGCGCCCGGGAGCGCGCCAATATAGCGAGTTCGCCGCCGCCGCGCATCGTCAGCGGGGGTCGCCGGGCCGCGCCTTGCCGCCGCGCTCCCCGGCCGCGACGATCCCGACGCTCTCGGTCTGCGGGTCGTACACGACCTGCGCCTCGCCGCGCTCGAGCTGGAGAACCACGTGGGCCACCTTCGCCTCGAGCGAGTGCTCGCGGACGCCGTAGTCGGTGCCTTCGCGCAGCACGAAGGATTCGACCACCGCGCGCAGCAGTTCCGCCGACAGGGCCGAATGCGGCACCACCACCGCCGCAGCCGGCTCCTCGGCGGGGTCGTTCGTCGTCACCTCGGGCGCTGCGCCGGAATGAAGTCCTCGAGCACCGCCTTGCGCATCAAGTCCGGCGGCAGCAATCCCTGGGCGAGGATGAAGTCGTGAAACCTCTTCTGGTCGAATCGGGCGCCCAGCGCCGCCTCGGTCGCCTTGCGCAGCTCGAGCAGTCGCGTATAGCCGTAGAAGTAGCTGTTGGCCTGCCCCGGGGCACGATAGATGAAGCGCTCGACCTCCTCCTTCGCGAATGCGTGGCTCAGCATCACGTCCTTCTCGAGCACGTCGTAGGCCTGCGCCGGCGTGACCACGCCGCTCTGCAGCTCCGGGTCCAGGAAGGCGCGCGCCGCCCGCAGCAGGCGCAGCTGCAGGGTGATCAGCTGCCCGTCCACGGGTTCGTACGGCTGCATGATGTACTCGGCGTACAACCCCCAGCCCTCCGCGTTGGTCGAATTGAAGGCGTAGCGCGCCCGCGCGATGCTCACGCCGTGCTCGACCATCGAGTCGAATTGCAGCTCGTGCCCGGGCCGCGCCTCGTGCGCGGTCAAGGTCCACGCGACCGAATCGAAGGTGAAATCGTCGTACCGGTCCTCGGCGCCGCCGCTGGCGGAGGGGATGTTGAGCGGCAGCACGAATTCGCCCCGCTGCCCGGTGTTGTGCAGCAGCGGCGGCGGCGACATGTGCGGCGCCGGTTGCTGCACGGTCTCGGCGGCGGTGGCCAGCCGGATGATCGCCGGACGGGCCGGCAGCGTCACCAGATGCTGGGCGAGGATGATCTTCTCGATCCGGTGCAGGCGTTCCTCGTAGAACGGCAGGATCGCCTCGCCCGTGATCTGCCGCTTCTTCAGTTCGCCGATGACGGCGCGATAATCGCTCGAGGCGAGACCGCGCGACTTCGCGATCCGCGCGGCGAGCGGCGCCATCTGCGCCTGGTACTGCGCGAAGGCGGCGTGCGCCATCGCGGCGATGCGCGCCGGCGGCAGGTCGATGCCGTAATCCTCGAGCGCAAGCGCGTATTTCTCGGGAGGCAGCCGGAAATCGGTGCGCGCCTTCGGCAGGATGTCCGAGCGCACCCAGGCGTCATACGCGATCAGCTGCTCCTTGAGCCGCTCATAGGGCTGCTCCCAGCCGGCGAGCTTGTACTTGCGGAACAAATCGGCGATGCCCGACAGGTAGTTCGGGTTGCGGCCGAGCTCGGTCTCGACCTCGTCCTTGGAGGGATAGATGACCCCGGGCTTGGCGATCTGCTCGCGCACGCGCTGCTCGAGCTTCTCGGTGAAGGGCGCGTAGCCGGCCTCGAGCCCCGCGTACTTGCGCAGGCGTGCGAGCGCCGCCGTGCGCCGCTCCGGCGCCACTTGATCGTCGAGCAGGCCGCGCAGGCCCTGGAACACGATCTCGCTCGCGTTGAGGAACGGCACCTCGTGGGCCAACTCGAAATCCTCGCGCCTGAACTGCAGGTCGAAGGCCTTGCGCAGGATGGACAGGTCCTGCCGCACGTTCCGGTCGGCCTCGCGGGACTCGGCCGCAGCGAGCTGCGCGAGCACCGCCTCTAGCTCCAGGCGCTCCGCCTTCTGGTCGGCGAGCGAGGGGTCGGAGATGCGCTCGTCGTACTTGGCGAGTCCCTCGCGGGAGCCGTCCTCGGGCGCATGGGCGAGTTCGACGTCCAGCAACCGATTCGTGTAGGCATTGCTCCGCTGCACCCAGGCCTGTTCGGCCGGGGCCGGATCGGCGGCGAGCGCACCGGCCGCGAGGCCACTCAACAGCAGGACGGCGGTCAATCGGCGCATGGGGGTTCCTCGGCACGGGATGATGAGGGCGCACTGTATCCGCCCTGCCGCAGTCACGGCAAATGACCGCTTGGCCCGGCCGGCGGGTTTCGGTTGTAATCCCGAACCCATGAAGATCGCAGGCCTGTCGGCCCTCATCACCCTGACCCTGGCGGCCGCGTGCGCGCCGGGCACCGCCACCGCCGCGCCCGCGACGGGCCCGTTCGAGCTGCGCGAGACGACCGTCGCGTCGACCCTCGAGGCCCTGCGCGCCCGGCGAGTCACCTGCCGCGCGCTCATCGAAGGCTATCTCGCCCGCATCCACGCCCTCGATCAGCCCACCCGCTTGAACGCCATCGTGACGATCAATCCCGGGGCGCTCGGCGACGCGGCGCGCCTGGATGCCGAGTTCCGGCGGACACGGACATTGCGCCAGTTGCATTGCGTGGCCGTCGTGGTGAAGGACAACTACGACACCAAGGACCTGCAGACGACCGCCGGCTCGCTCGCGATGAAGGGATTCGCGCCGGCCGGGGACGCGTTCATGGTGGCTCGGCTGCGGGCCGCCGGCGCCGTCGTGCTGGCCAAGTCGAACATGGCGGAGTGGGCCTTCAGCCCGTACAAGACCGAGAGCTCCATCGCGGGCATCACCCGCAACCCCTACGCGCTCGACCGGGTGCCGGCGGGCTCGAGCGGCGGAACCGCCGCCGCGGTCGCGGCCAACCTGGCGGAAGTGGGTCTCGGCACCGACACCGGCAACTCCATCCGCGGCCCGTCGTCGCATGCCGCGTTGGTCGGGATTCGTCCGACGATCGGCCTCACCAGCCGGGCCGGCATCATCCCGCTGTTCAGCGGCAACGACGTCGGCGGGCCGATGGCCCGCAGCGTCGCCGACGCCGCGGCGGTGCTCTCGGTGGTCGCGGGGCGGGATCCCGGCGACCCGGTCACGGCGCTCGCCGCGGGCAGGACGGCGCGCGATTACACCCGATATCTGGATCCGAAGGCGCTGCGCGGCGCGCGCATCGGCGTCTTTCGGCGATACCTCGATGCGCCCACCGGCGACCCCGAGGTGAAGAGCCTGGCGGAACGGGCCATTTCCGATCTCGCGGCCCAGGGGGCCGTGATCGTCGACCCGTTCGATCTCGAGGACTACGAGACCTTGACGCGGGGGCTGTGGTGCGGGGATTTCGCGGCGGACCTGGACCGGTACCTTTCGATCCACGGTGCGCGGGCGCCCTATCACACGCTCGCGCAAATCGTCGCCTCCGGCCTGTACCTGCCGTACGTGGCGGACCACCTGCGCGCGGCGATCCGCCCGCCGGCGAGTCCCGAGGACCGGCGTGCGCCCTGCCCCGACGTGTATCACGATGCGCCGAAGATCGCCTTTCGCGATGCGCTGCTCGAACGGATGCGCAAGGCCGGGCTCGATGCGATCGTGTATCCCACCTGGAGCAATCCGCCGCGCAAGGTAGGCGACATGGACAGCCCCGCCGGCGACAACAGCCAGATCCTCGCACCGCAGACGGGCTTCCCGGCGATCACCGTGCCGATGGGATTCACCCACGGCTCGCTGCCGGCGGGGCTCACCTTCCTCGGACCGGCCTTCAGCGAGCCCGCCCTGATCGGCTTCGCCTATGCCTACGAGCAGGCTACCCGGCACCGGCGGCCGCCGGCGGGATTCGACGGAATTGGTGGGCCCGCTCGGACTCGAACCGAGGACCAAGGGATTCACTGACCCCGCCGTTTCCGGCGGGAGTGGACTATCTCTTCACCCACGTGGGGTGCGGGACGCTCTCGCCTGTCATTAAGCGCGACTTCAGCGCTCAGGTAGTCTCTGCACCTTCCGGCGGTGTACCGCCGGCTTGGCTCAGGGTTGCCATCAGCCGAACCGTTAAGGTTTCCCTGAATTCATCCCGTCCACTTCGCGGCTCGCACCGCGAAGGCACCATTTGGAAACGATGAGTCCCCTGCTCTAACCGACTGAGCTACAGGCCCAACCACGGGCAGTTTACCAGGTATCTTTGTCGGCCTGTGCAAGGAGACCCCGCGACCCGTGCCGCCCGCGCCGCCGAACCGACCCGCCGATCCACGCGCCGCGGCGCGGCCGGACCTGGCGGCATTGCAGCAACTGCCGATTCACGAGGCGCTGCCGCGCCTGCTCGACGCGGCGGCGCACGCGCGCCGAGTGCTCCTGCACGCCCCGCCGGGCGCGGGCAAGAGCACGATCGTGCCGCTCGCCTTGCTCGATGC
>JAJXZV010000044.1 GCA_021779875.1 Pseudomonadota bacterium | reverse complement strand
CCGGATTCTCCGCCGCGGGGCTGCGTCTGCAGGCCGCGTCCCGCAAGGCGGCCGGCGGCTGCGATGCCTGCGCCGGCCAGCGGGTGCATCGGCGCTGACCCGCCCGGGGAGTTCCACGCCCCGAGGTTCGGCGCCCGCGGGGTTCAGCGCCCGCGAAATTCAGGGGCGCGCTTCTCCCGGAAGGCGCGCAAACCTTCCGCGAAGTCGTCGCCGCCGGCGAGCAGGGCCTGGGCCTCGGCCTCGAGCGCGAGCTGCTCGTCGAGCGTCGCCGGCGGCTGCCGGCCGAGGGCGGCCTTGATGCGCTCGAAGGCGCGCGTCGGTCCGCCGGCGAGGCGCCGGGCGATGCGCTCGGCGGAATCGAGCAGCGTTTCGTCCTCGACGCAGGCCCATATGAGTCCCCACTGCGCGGCGTCCGCGGCGCGCAGCGGTTCGCCGAGCAGCATCATGCCCTTCGCGCGCGCCGTGCCGACGATCCGCGGCAGATGAAACGTGCTGCCGAGATCCGGCAGCAGCCCGAGCTTGGGCGCGAACGACTGCAGGAACGTCGCCGAGTGCGCGGCCAGCACGACGTCGCCGACCAGTGCCAGGCTCATCCCCGCGCCCGCCGCCACGCCGTTGACCGCCACCACCACCGGCACCGGCAGGGCGCACCAGGCGCTCACCATGGGATTGAAATGCACGGCGAGGCTGCGGCCGATGGCGGCCCCGAGGCCCGCGCGCGCATCGTCGAGGAAGTCCTCGCCCATGAGGTCGGCGCCGGAGCAGAAGCCTCGTCCCGCGCCGGTCAGCAGCACCGCGCGAATGCCGGGATCGGCGGCGACCGCCGCCGCGGCCGCGCGCAGTTCCTCGACCAATGCGATGTTCAGCGCGTTCAGCCGCTCGGGGCGGTTCAACGTGACGCGGGCGACCGCCTCGCGCCGCTCGAAGGAAAGATTGCTGTAGGACATGTCGTACTCGCGCGGCGGCCGGTCGGCGCGACCGGCATTCGATCGCTTGCAGTATAATCCGGCGCGTCGGCCGGTGCGCGCACCGGCCGCGTCTCCGCCGCCACCGCCGAGCGCCGCATGCCCATTCCGCCGATCATCGAGGACCACCTTCGCCTGCCGGTCATCGGCGCGCCGATGTTCATCGTGTCCACGCCGAAGCTGGTGCTGGCGCAGTGCAAGGCGGGCATCGTCGGCTCCTTCCCCGCGCTCAATGCGCGGCCCGCGGCGCAGCTCGACGATTGGCTGGCGCAGATCACCGAGGAACTCGCCGCGGAGCGCCGGGCCCGGCCGGGCGGGCGGATCGCGCCGTTCGCGGTGAACCAGATCGTGCATGCGAGCAACGACCGGCTCGAGCGCGACCTGGAATCGTGCGTCCGGCACCGGGTGCCGATCGTGATCACGAGCCTGCGGCCGCCCGCGGAAGTGGTGGGTGCGATCCACGGCTACGGCGGCCTCGTGTTCCACGACGTAATCAACCTGCGGCACGCGGAGAAGGCCGCCGAGCAGGGCGTGGACGGCATCGTTGCCGTGTGCGCGGGCGCCGGCGGCCATGCGGGCTCGCTGAGCCCCTTCGCGCTCGTCAAGCAGATCCGCCGGTTCTACCGGGGGACCGTGATCCTGGCGGGGGCGATGAGCACGGGTGCGGACGTGCTCGCGGCGCGCGCCCTCGGCGCCGACCTCGCCTACCTTGGCACCCGCTTCATCGCGACCACCGAGGCGAACGCCAGCGCGGAATACAAGCAGATGCTGGTCGACGCCCGGGCCGAGGACCTGGTGTACACGTCGCTGTTCAGCGGCATCGCGGGCAACTATCTGCGCGCGAGCGTCGCGCGCACCGGCCTCGATCCCGACCGGCTGCCGGCCGGCGACAAGGCCACGATGAACTTCCGGGCGGTCACGGCGGAGGGCGCCGAGATGAAGGCATGGAAGGACATCTGGAGCGCCGGGCAGAGCGTGAGCGGCATCGACGCCGTCGAGCCGGTCGCCGCCGTGGTCGAGCGCATGGCGGCGGAATACGAGGCGGCGCTCGCGCGGGTGAACGGCCGATGCGAGTGAGCCTGCCGCAGCTGCCGGCCGCCTTGGGCCGCGGCGTCGCCCCCATGTACCTCGTGTCCGGCGACGAACCGCTCCTGGTCGGCGAGGCGGCGGACGCCATCCGCGCGGCGGCCCGCGCCGCCGGCTATGCGGAGCGCAGCGTCCACTTCGTCGATCGGAGCTTCTCCTGGGAGGAGCTGCGCAGCGCCACCCAGTCCCTGTCGCTGTTCGCGGAGCGCCGGCTGTTCGAGGTGCGCATGCCCTCCGGCAAGCCCGAGCGCGGCGCGGAGCTGCTCGCGGACCTCGCCGCGCGTCCGGTGCCCGACGTGGCGTGCCTGGTGCTCACCGACAAGCTCGACAAGAAGGCGGCCGATGCCCCCTGGGTGAAGGCGGTCGAGAAGCACGGGGTCTGGGTGCCGATATGGCCGGTGGAGACGGCGGCGCTGCCGAACTGGCTGCACGAGCGGGCCAGGGCGCTCGGGCTCGAACTCGAGCCGCGCGCGGCCGAGCTCATCGTCGAACGGGTGGAGGGAAACCTGCTGGCCGCGAAGCAGGAACTCGACCTGCTGCGGCTCATCGCCGAGGGCGCGCCGATCACCGTGGAGCTCGTGCTGCGGGCGGTGGGCGTGAGCGCGCGCTACGACGTGTTCCAGCTGGCCGAGGCCGCCGCCGCCGGGGACGCGGCGCGCGCGCTGCGCGTGCTCGCCGGCCTGCGCGGCGAGGGCGTGGAGCCGACGTTGATCCTCTGGGCGCTCAGCCGGGAACTGCGCGGGCTGTGGCAGGCGCGCGAGCGGGAGCGGGCGCGATCCTCGGCGCGCGGCAGCGGCTGGAATCTGGCGGCCGCCCCGTCGCCGCGCGCGCTGGCGCGCGCGGGCAAGCTGCCGCTCGCGAGATTGATGGTGGAGGCGAGCCGCGTGGATCGGGTCATCAAGGGCGTGGACGCGGGCGATGCGTGGGCGGCGCTCACGGGGCTCACCGCACGGTTCGCCGGCGCTTTGCAAGGCGCCGCGGATTCAGGCAGGGTAGCCGTATGAACCCCATGGGAATCTTCGGCGGCACCTTCGACCCCATCCACTACGCGCACCTGCGCACCGCGTTCGAACTGCAGCAGGCGCTGCGCCTGAAGGAGATCCGCTTCCTGCCGGCGGGCAACCCGCCGCATCGCGAACGGCCCATCGCGGACGCGCCGCTGCGCCTGAAGATGGTGCAGCTCGCGACCGAAGGCCAGCCGGGTTTCGTCGTGGACGACCGGGAGGTTCGCAAGGCCGGGCCGTCCTACTCGGTCGAGACGCTCGGCGAGCTGCGGCACGAGTACCCGGACCGGAGCCTGTGCCTCATCGTCGGCATGGACGCCTTCCTCAGCCTGCCCAAGTGGCATCAATGGCGCGAGCTGCTGCAGCTCGCGCACCTGGTGGTCGCCCACCGGCCCGGATGGCGGGCGCCGAGCATGGGGCCGCTGGGCGAGTTGCTGGTGGACCGCGGCACCGGCCGCATCGGCGATCTGCACGAGCAGAAGGCCGGACACATCTACATCCACGCGGTCACGCAGTTGGAGATCTCCTCCACGGAGGTGCGTCAACTGATCGCCATGGGGCGTGATCCCCGCTTCCTCATGCCGGATGCGGTGCGTAAACTGATTCTGGACACCCAGTGTTATTCCAAGACACGGACGACCTAGTGCAAGCGAAGCCCAAGACCGCGAAACCCAAGATCCGCAAGACGCCGCCCGCGCCCCGCAAGCCCGCCGCCGCCAAGGGGGCCGCCGCCAAGGGGGCCGCGGTGCGCCGCAAGACGCCGGCGAAGCCGGCCGCCGCCGACCTGCGCAGCGTGGTGGTGGCGGCGCTCGAGGACATGAAGGCGATCGACGTCAAGATCCTCGACGTGCGCGGTCTGACCGACGTCGCCGACTTCATGGTGATCGCCGGCGGCACCTCGGACCGGCACGTCCGTTCGGTGGCGCAGCGCGTGGTCGAGAAGGCCAAGGAGGCCGGCTTTCGCCCGCACGGGGTGGAAGGCCAGCAGGACGGCAACTGGGTGCTGATCGACCTGTCCGAGATGATCGTGCACGTCATGTTGCCGCGGGTGCGGGAGTTCTACGGGCTCGAGAAGCTCTGGGATCTGGCCGCGGCGAAACGGGTCTCGCGGCCCTGAGGCGCCGCGCGACGCCATGAAATGCCGGTTGATCGCCGCCGGCACCCGTCTGCCCGACTGGATCAACCAGGGATTCCACGAGTACCAGAAGCGGCTGCGCTCGCCGCTCAGTCTCGAGCTGCGCGAGATCCCGGTGGCGTCCCGGCACGGCGGCGAGGATCCGCGCCGCGCGGTGGCCCGCGAGGGCGACGACATGCTCGCGCTGCTGGGCCGCGACGACTACGTCGTGGCCCTCGCCATCGAGGCCCGGTCCATGAGCACGCCGGCGCTCGGCAGCTGGCTCGCCGAGCGGATGCGGGACGGGCGGCCGCTCGCGCTGTTGATCGGCGGCCCCGACGGGCTGGCCCCCGAGGCGCTCGCGCGCGCCGATCAGCGCTGGTCGCTGTCGCCGCTGACCCTGCCGCACGGCCTGGTCCGGGTGCTGGTGGCGGAGCAGCTGTACCGCGCCATGAGCCTGCTCGCCGGGCATCCCTACCATCGCGCCTGACGGCGGCCCCGGGGGCGCGCAACCGGCCCGATGTCGGTATCCTCGCGGGATGACTGCGCCCTACGTCTATCTCGCCTCCCTGTCGCCGCGCCGGCGCGAACTGCTCGCGCAGATCGGCGTGCCGTTCCGCGCGCTCGAAGTGGCGACCGACGAGGGCGTCGAGCCCGACGAGGACCCGGAGCGCTACGTCATGCGGGTCGCGATCGCCAAGGCGGCCGCAGGCCGGGAGCGGGCGGGTTCCCCGGACCAGGCGGTGCCGGTGCTCGCGGCCGACACGGCGGTGGTGCTCGACGGGAGGATTCTCGGCAAGCCCGCGGACCGCGACGACGCGCGCCGAATGCTGCTCGCGCTCGCCGGGCGCACGCACGAGGTGCTCACCGCGGTGGCCGTACTCGCGGCGCGCGGCCCGCACACCGCGCTCAGCCGCAGCCGTGTGACCTTTCGCGCCATCGACGCGCGGGAGGCGGGCGCGTACTGGGAGACCGGCGAGCCGTGCGACAAGGCGGGCGGCTATGCCATCCAGGGCGCCGCCTCGGTGTTCGTCGCGGACCTGCAGGGCAGCTACTCGGGCGTGGTGGGACTGCCGCTGTACGAGACCGCGGGATTGCTGCAGCTGGCGGGCGTGCCGCGCTGGCGGTTCCCGGCGCCCGGTGAGCCCCGATGAGCACGGAGATCCTCATCAATGCGAGCACCCACGAGGCGCGCGCCGCGGTCGTGGAAAATGGCGTGCTGCAGGAGATCTTCCTCGAGCGCGCCAGCCGCCGCGGTCTGATCAGCAACATCTACAAGGGCCGCGTGTCGCGCGTGCTGCCCGGGATGCAGGCCGCCTTCATCGAGATCGGCCTGGAGCGCACCGCCTTCCTGCACGCCTCGGACATCTTCGATCCGCGCCACGCGGACACCGGCATCGAGCCGCCGCGGACCGAGAGCATCCGCTCGCTGGTCGCCGAGGGCAACGAGATCCTGGTGCAGGTCGTCAAGGATCCGCTCGGCACCAAAGGGGCGCGGCTGACCACGTACGTCACGCTGCCGTCGCGCTATCTGGTCTACATGCCGCAGGGCAGCGGCGTCGGCGTGTCGGCGCGCATCGAGAACGAAGGCGAGCGCGAACGGCTGCGGGCCGCGGTGCTCGCCGGCCTCGAATCGAACGAGAGCGCCGGCTACATCGTGCGCACCGCGGCGGAGGATGCGCCGGCCGAGGCGCTGCGCGCCGACATGGTGTTCCTGCGCAAGCTGTGGCAGGTGGTGCGCGAGAAGGGCCTGCGCGCCCGTCCCGGGGAGCTGGTGC
>JAJXZV010000169.1 GCA_021779875.1 Pseudomonadota bacterium | reverse complement strand
CGGGCCGCCCCGCCGGCGGCGCCGCCGCCGGCGGTGGCGATCGCGGCGGGCGCCGATCTCGTGAAGAGCGGCCAGGCGCGGGCCGTCATGGCGCGCATCGCGCAGGAAGCCGGGCGCCTCGACGGCCTGGTGAACGTCGCGGGCGGCTTCACCTGGGAGCGGCTCGAGGACGGCGCACTCGAAACCTGGGACGCGATGTTCCGTATCAATCTTCGATCGGCGGTCGCGGCCTGCCAGGCCGCCCTGCGGCACCTGCCGGCCGGGGGCGGCGGCCGCATCGTCAACGTGGGCGCCATGGGGGCGACGCGCGCCGCGGCCGGCATGGGCGCCTACGCGGCCGCGAAGGCGGGCGTCGCCAGGCTCACCGAAGCGCTCGCCGAGGAGTGCCGGGAGCGCGGCATCACCGTCAACGCCGTGCTGCCCGGGATCATCGACACGCCGCGCAACCGCCGCGAGCTGCCCGAGGCGGACGTCGGCCGCTGGGTCGCGCCGGCGGCCGTCGCGGACGTCATCGACTTCCTTCTGTCGGACGCGGCGCGCGCCGTTTCCGGCGCCTTGATTCCCGTCACGGGGGGGACATGAGCACCGCTTTCCAGGCTTCGTCGAATCTCTCCGCCGGCGCGCGGCTGCGCGCCGCCCTCGCCGAGGAGCGTCCGCTGCAAATGGTCGGCGCCATCAACGCCTACGCGGCGCGCATGGCGGGCGCCTGCGGCTTCCGGGCCCTGTACCTCTCGGGGGGCGGCGTCGCGGCCAATTCGCTGGGCCTGCCCGATCTCGGCATCAGCACCATGGACGACGTGCTGATCGACGTCCGCCGCATCACCGATGCGAGCGCACTGCCGCTGCTGGTCGACGCCGACACCGGCTGGGGCGGGGCGTTCAACATCGCCCGCACCGTCCGTTCGTTCGCGAAGGCCGGCGCAGCCGGCCTGCACATCGAGGATCAGGTGCAGGCGAAGCGCTGCGGGCACCGGCCCGGCAAGGAGATCGTCCCCATGCCCGAGATGGTCGACCGGATCAAGGCGGCGGTCGATGCGCGCGCCGACGCCGGCTTCGTGATCATGGCGCGCACCGACGCGCTCGCGGTCGAGGGCGCCGAGCGCGCCATCGAACGGGCCGTGGCCTGCGTCGACGCGGGCGCCGACATGATCTTCCCCGAGGCCGTGACCGACCTGCCCACCTATCGGCGCTTCAAGGACGCGGTCCGGGTGCCGGTGCTCGCGAACATCACCGAGTTCGGCCAGACGCCGCTGTTCACGCGCGAGCAGCTCGGCGCCGCCGGGGTCGACATCGTGCTGCACTGCTGTTCGGCGTATCGCGCCATGAACGCCGCGGCGCTCGCCGTGTACCGCGCCATTCGCAGCGACGGCACGCAGAAGAACGTGCTCGACCGGATGCAGACGCGCGCGCAGCTGTACGAGTATCTCGGTTACCACGCGTATGAAGCCAAGCTCGACGAACTGTTCGCCGCGGGGAAGGAAAAATGACCGACAGCCAAGCCTCGACCGTCAAGCCCAAGAAATCCGTGGCGCTCTCCGGCGTCGCCGCCGGCAACACCGCGCTTTGCACGGTCGGGCGCACCGGCAACGATCTGCATTACCGCGGCTACGACATTCTCGACATCGCGACCCGGTGCGAGTTCGAGGAGATCGCCCACCTGCTGGTGCACGAGCGGCTGCCCACCGCCGGCGAGCTGCGGGCCTACAAGGCGAAGCTGGCGGCGCTGCGCGTTCCGCCCCGGGCGGTGCTCGCCGTGCTCGAGCAACTGCCCGCCTCCAGCCACCCGATGGACGTGCTGCGCACCGGGGTGTCCGCGCTCGGCTGCTGCCTGCCCGAGTCGGAGGCGCACCCGGTGGAGGGCGCGCGCGACATCGCCGACCGGCTGCTCGCGAGCCTGGGGTCGATGCTGTGCTACTGGCATCACTTCGCGCGCGGCGGCCGGCGCATCGAGCTCGAGACCCCGGACGATTCGATCGGCGCCCATTTCCTGCGCCTGCTGCACGGCGAGGCGCCGCGCGAGTCCTGGGTGCGCGCCATGCATACCTCGCTGAACCTGTATGCCGAGCACGAGTTCAATGCCTCGACGTTCACCGCACGGGTGATCGCGGGCACGGGTTCCGACATGCACTCCTGCGTCGCGGGCGCGATCGGCGCGCTGCGGGGACCGAAGCACGGCGGAGCCAACGAGGTCGCCTTCGAGATCCAGAACCGCTATCCGGGTCCGGACGCGGCCGAGGCCGACATCCGGCGGCGCGTCGCGCAGAAGGAGGTGATCATCGGCTTCGGACACCCGGTGTACACCGTCGCCGATCCGCGCAACCAGATCATCAAGGAAGTGGCGCGAAGCCTCGCGGTCGAGGCGAAGGATACGCTCGCCTTCTCGGTGGCCGAGCGCATCGAGTCGGTCATGTTGGAAGTGAAGAAGATGTTCCCGAACCTCGACTGGTTCTCGGCGGTGTCCTATCACCTGATGGGAGTGCCCACCGCCATGTTCACGCCGCTGTTCGTCATGAGCCGCACGTCCGGGTGGGCGGCCCACGTGATCGAGCAGCGCGCCGACGGCAAGATCATCCGGCCGAGCGCCACCTACACCGGACCCGAGAATCGCATGTTCGTGCCGCTCGAGCGGCGTGCCTGAGGTTGCACCATGTCACACGACGTCAAATCAGCCGAGCGCCCGGCGCCGGACCCCGTGCTCACCGCGATCGCGGACTACGCCTCGTCGTTCCAGGGCGGCGGCGCGCTCGCCCACGAGACGGCCATCCACTGTCTGATGGACACGCTCGCCTGCGGCTTCCAGGCGCTGAGATATCCGGCCTGCACGAAACTCCTCGGACCCGTGGTTCCCGGCGCCACGCTGGCCGGCGGCGCGCGCGTGCCGGGCACCTCCTACGAGCTCGATCCGGTCAACGCGGCGTTCAACATCGGCGCCATGGTCCGCTGGCTGGACTTCAACGATACGTGGCTCGCCGCCGAGTGGGGACATCCATCCGATAATCTCGGCGGCATCCTGGCGGTGGCCGACTACCTGTCGCGCGGCGGCGGGCGGCAGACGGTGCGCGACGTGCTCACCGCCATGATCAAGGCTCACGAGATCCAGGGCGTGCTCGCGCTCGAGAACAGCTTCAACCGCGTCGGGCTCGATCACGTGCTGCTGGTGCGCGTGGCCTCGACGGCGGTGGTCACCGCCATGCTCGGCGGCACCCGCGCGCAGATCGTCGACGCCGTGTCGAACGCGTGGATCGACGGCGGCGCGTTGCGCACGTATCGCCATGCGCCGAACACCGGGTCGCGCAAGAGCTGGGCGGCGGGCGACGCGACCAGCCGCGCGGTGCGCCATGCGCTGTTCGCGCTCAAGGGCGAGATGGGCTATCCGTCCGCGCTCACGGCCAGGACCTGGGGATTCCAGGACGTGCTGTTCAAGGGCAGGCCGATCGTGCTGCCCCAGGCGCTCGGCAGCTACGTGATGGAGAACGTCCTGTTCAAGATCTCCTATCCCGCGGAGTTCCACGCCCAGACCGCGGTGGAGGCCGCGATGGCGCTGCACGCCGAGGTGCGCGGCAAGCTCGAGCGAATCGAACGGATCGTGATCGAGACCCAGGAGCCGGGGGTGCGCATCATCGACAAGACCGGACCGCTCGCCAATCCGGCCGACCGCGACCACTGCATCCAATACATGGTGGCCATCCCGCTGCTGTTCGGCCGTCTGACGGCCGCGGACTACGAGGACGAGGTGGCCCGCGATCCGCGCGTCGATGCGCTGCGGGCCCGGATGCAGGTGCGCGAGAACCCGGATTTCACCCGCGATTACTACGACGCCGACAAGCGCTACATCGGCAACGCCGTGCAGGTGTTCTTCACGGACGGGTCGTCGACGCGGCGCGTGCAGGTGGACTATCCCATCGGCCACCGAAAGCGGCGCGCCGAAGGCAGGCCGTTGCTGGTGCGCAAGTTCGAGACCAGCGTGGCGGTGCACTTCGGGGCCCGCCAGACCGAGTCCATCACCCGGATGTTCGCGGACCACGAGGCGCTCGCGGCCATGCCCGTGGCGGAGTTCATGGCGCACCTCGTGAGCCCGGCGGCTTAGCGGTGCGTCAGACCGGCGCGCATTATGACGCATCGTGCTTGCGGGCCGGCCGATACCTTGGTCATAGTGCTGCCGATGGATCCGAAAACAGCGGGCGCCGAGGCGTCGCCCGACGAAGTCGAGCGGCGATCGGCCGGCGAGCGCCGCCGCCGCCGATGGTGGTCGGTGATCTACGGCGGCGTGCATCCGCGCCGCCGGACGCCGCCGCGCCGCGCCGCCGACTCGCGTTTCCACTGGCTCGACTGGCACGAGGCGCATCTGCTCGGCGTGTCGACCGCCATTCTGCTGCTGAGCGTGATCGACGCGTTCATGACCGTCTCGCTGCTGCAGGCCGGTGCCGTCGAGGTCAATCCGATCATGGCGCTGGTGGTCGATCGGGGCGCCGCGGCCTTCGCGGTGGTCAAGGTGTCGCTGACCGCCTTCGGCGTGGTGTGCCTGGTGGTGCTCGCGCGCCAGCGGCTGCTGCGGGTGGTGCGCGCGGACGTGGCGCTGTACGCCGTGCTGGCCGGATATCTGGCGCTGATCGGCCACGAGATGCGCATGGTGCGCGACCTTGGGACGGCGATTCTTTGGTGATTTTCGGAGGCGCTTCACACTTCGACCGCCTTCGCTCACATTCCATATTCTGGCGCTTTGCGGTAGACTGAAGGCCGCTTGAAGAGCGTCGTCCTGAGCCTCATCGCCTTGATGTCATTGAGGTTTTCATCGTCACCGCAGCCATGAGCCAAACAATAGCCGAGCAACTGGCCGCGTCGGCCCTTTCCGGCGGCAACGCCGGCTTCATCGAAGATCTTTACGAACGCTACCTGAAGGATCCGGGTTCGGTGGAGCCGACCTGGGCCGAATACTTCGGCTCGCTGCGGGGCGGTGCGCCCGTCGACGTGGCGCACGGCGAGATTCGCGAGCGGCTGCTCGCGCGCCTGAAGACCGGCGCGGCAGGCGGCGTGGGTGCCGCGAGTCCGGAACTCGCGAGCGCCAAGCAGGGTGCGGTCTCGCGCCTCATCCAGGTGTACGCCAACCGCGGGCACCTGGTCGCGAATCTCGATCCGCTGGGCATGCAGGAGCGCGCCAAGCCGTACGTGCTCGAGCTCGAGTACTTCGGCCTGTCGAACGCCGACCTGGACACGGAATTCTTCACCGGCAGCCGCAACGAGGCGCTGCCCAAGCGCGCCAAGCTCGCGCAGATCCTGTCGGCGCTGAAGTTCATCTACGGCGACACCATCGGCGCCGAGTTCGCGCACGTCTCGAACACCGAAGAGCGGCTGTGGCTGCAGGACACCTTCCAGGCGACCCGCATGCAGCGGCGCTTCACGCCCGAGGAGCGCAAGGGCATCCTCTGGCAGCTCACCGCGGCCGAGGGCCTCGAGCGCTATCTGCATACCAAGTACGTCGGTCAGAAGCGCTTTTCGCTCGAGGGCGGCGACAGCATGATTCCGTTGCTCGACGACCTGGTGCAGCAGGGCGGACGATGCTGCGTCGAGGAAGTCATCGTCGGCATGGCGCATCGCGGCCGGCTCAACGTCCTGGTGAACCTGCTCGGCAAGTCGCCCAAGGACCTGTTCAACGAATTCGAGGGGCAGTACGACCTCACGAGCCTGCGGGGCTCCGGGGACGTGAAGTACCACAAGGGCTTCTCGGCGGATTTGAAGACGCCCGGCGGCAACGTGCACGTGGCGCTCGCCTTCAATCCGTCGCACCTGGAGGTGGTCAACCCAGTGGTCGAGGGCTCGGTGCGCGCGCGCCAGGAGCGCCGCGGCGACGCCAAGGGCGACAAGGTGCTGCCGGTGCTGATCCACGGCGACGCCGCCTTCGCCGGCCAGGGCGTCGTGATGGAGACCCTGCAGCTCTCGCAGGCGCGCGGCTTCTACA
>JAJXZV010000265.1 GCA_021779875.1 Pseudomonadota bacterium | reverse complement strand
GCGCTCACCCGCGACCGTGACGGCAACCTCTGGATCGCCACCGACGGCGGCGGCCTCGTGCGCTGGCGCGCGGGCACGTTCAGCACGCTCGAGACCAATCAGATCGGCACCACGGACCTGCGGGCCTTGCACGAGGACGCCGAGGGCAGCCTCTGGGTGGGCAGCTACGGCCTCGGCCTGTTCCGGCTGCGCGATGCCCGGTTCGTGGTCGCGGGCGCCGCCGAGGGCCTCAAGGGCGAGTTGTCGTGGACCATCACGCCGCGGCATGCGGGCGGCTTGTGGGTGGGATCGGACGGCGGCCTGAGCAGCTACGTGGATGGCCGATTCGAGCGGCTGGCGGGGCCGCGCGGCACCGCGAACGTGCGCGTGCGCGCCGTCGTCGACGATGGCCGCGGGACGCTCTGGGCCGGCACCGATGGCGCAGGCCTGTATTGGCTCGACGGCGCCGGCGCGCACACGCTCGATCGCCGCGCCGGCCTGTCCGGCGACATCGTCAACGCCCTGCTCGAGGATCGGCAGGGACGCATCTGGGTGGGCACGGACGGCGGTCTGGACCGGATCGACGGCGGTCGCGCGATTCCCGAGCAGTCGCTCCTGCCGGGCTCGGATCGGGCCGCCGTGCACCTGATCGCCGAGGACCGGGAGGGCCGGCTGTGGGTGGCCACGGAGACTCGGGGCCTGTACCTGATCGATGGGGCGCAGATCCATCGGCTGGGGATGAGCGACGGACTGCCCGGCGACTGGGTGGTCTCCTTGCACGAGGACGAGCGCGGCACGATCTGGCTCGGCACCCTCGACGGCCTGGCGGTCTGGCGGGACGGTCGGATCACCTCGCTGGCGCACTTCGGCGGCGCGCTGCGCGAGACCATCCTGCAGATCCTCGAGGACGACGATCACCGGTTGTGGTTCTCGACCAACAAGGGCCTGATGTCCGTGGAGCGCGCGGCGCTCGATGCGCTGATCGCGGGCGGCGCGGGCCCGTCCGCCGCGCCCCCGGTGCGTGTCTACGGCCTCGCCGACGGATTGCGCACCGTGGAGTTCGCCGGCGGGAACACCTCCCCGGGATGCAAGACGGACGACGGCTTGCTGTGGTTTCCGAGCCTGCGCGGCATCGTGCGGGTCGATCCGCAGCGCCTGCGCAAGAACACCCGGCCGCCGCCGGTGCACATCGAGCAGGTGCTGGTCGACGGCACGTCGGTGGTCCTGACGCCGGGCGTGAGGGTGCGCGCCGGCAGCCAGCATTGGGAGTTCCAGTACACCGCCTTGAGTTTCCTGGTGCCCCAGCGCGTGCACTTCAAGTACCGGCTCGAAGGGTTCGACGACGACTGGGTCGACGCCGGCAACCGGCGCACGGCTTACTACACCCAGATTCCGCCCGGGCGCTACACCTTCCACGTGATCGCCGCCAACGACGACGGCGTGTGGAACGAGGTCGGCGACTCGCTGCGCTTCGAGCTCGAGCCGCGGTTCTACCAGACGTGGTGGTTCGCCGCGCTGTGTCTGCTGATCGTCGTCGGATTCGCCCGCGACTGGTATCGGCGGCGCACCGCGCGATTGACGGGCCTCGCCGAATCGCTGCGCGAGGAGGTGGCGCGGCGCACCCATGACCTGCAGACGGCGAACACCGAGCTGCTGAGCGCCAAGGAGCGGGCCGAACTCGCCGCGCAGGCCAAGTCGCAGTTCCTGGCGAACATGAGCCACGAGATCCGCACGCCGATGAATGGCGTGATCGGCATGACCGAGCTGCTGCTCGAGACGCGCCTCGACCGCACGCAGCGCGAATACACGGAGACCATCCGCGACAGCGCCGACGGGCTCCTGGCCATCATCAACGACATCCTCGACTTCTCCAAGATCGAGGCCGGCAAGATGAATCTCGAGCATATCGAGATGGACCTGCGCGGCACGGTGGACGACGTGGCGCACCTGCTCGCCGTCCAGGCGCACGCGAAGGATCTGGAGCTGATCACCAACATCGACCCGGCGCTGCCGGAGCGGGTCGTCGGGGATCCGGGGCGCCTGCGGCAGGTGCTCCTGAACCTCGGCAGCAATGCCATCAAGTTCACGCGCGCGGGCGAGGTCTCCATCGACCTGCGGCTGCTCGAGGCCGATGCCGGGGGCTGTACGGTGCGCTGCGAAGTGCGCGACACCGGCATCGGCATCCCCGCCGGCCGCGTCGAGTCGCTGTTCCAGCCCTTCTCGCAGATCGACGCCTCGACCACCCGGCACTACGGCGGCACGGGCCTCGGGCTCTCGATCGTGCGCCGGCTGGTCGAGCTCATGCAGGGCGACGTCGGCGTCGAGAGCACGGAAGGTCAGGGTTCGGTGTTCTGGTTCACCGCGCGGCTCGGCGCCGCCGCCACGCCGGCTCCCAAGGCGGCCGTGCCCGCGCGGGTCGCGCTGGAGGGACGCCGCGTGCTGATCGTCGACGACAACGCGACCAACCGCCGGGTGCTGAGCCGCCAGCTCGCGCAGCTCGGCATGGTCACGCAGTGCGTGGACGGCGCCGAGGCGGCGCTCGCGGCGCTGCAGGCGAGCGCCGATGCCGCGACCCCGTTCGACGTCGCGATCCTCGACTACATGATGCCCGGCTGCGACGGCTTTCATCTCGGCCGCCGCATCGTCGAGGACGCGCGGTTCCGCTCGATGCGCCTGGTGCTGCTCACCTCGGCGCAGGGCATGCGTGGGGCCACGGATTTCGCGAGTCTGGGATTCGCCGCGTATCTGCTCAAGCCCGTATCGCACCGGGAGCTGCGCGAGGCGTTGATCCAGGTGCTGTCGATGGAGCCGGGCGGCTGGCGCGAGCGGACCCAGCCCATCGTGGTCGCCGAGCGCTCGCGCGCCGCCTTCGCCGATCGGCGCGTGCTGCTCGCGGAGGACAACGTGGTCAACCAGAAGGTGGCGCGCGGGGCGTTGCAGCGACTCGGCTGCGCGGTCGACATCGTCGCCAACGGTGCCGATGCGGTCGCCGCGTGGCGTTCGGGCGGCTACGAACTGATCCTGATGGACTGCCAGATGCCGGTCATGGACGGCTATCAGGCCACCCGCGAAATCCGCGAGCAGGAAGCCGGTGCGGCGCACATCCCGATCATCGCCCTGACGGCGGACGCGATGCGCGGCACCGAGGCCCAGTGCCGGCAGGCCGGCATGGACGACTATCTGACCAAGCCGCTGGACCGGACCAAGCTCGAGGACACGTTGAGGCGCCACCTCGGCAGCCCGTCGGGGACGCGCCGGTCGCCGCCGCCGTCGCCGCCGACCGGCGGGACGGCGGAGCCCCCGACCGGCGCTCCGGCCGACTGGTCCCGGATGCTCGCCGGCGTCGATGGCGACGAGGGCTTCATGCGGGAGATCGTCACGGTCTTCGTCGATTCCGCGCGCGCGACCACGGACGGCCTCGCCGAGGCGCTCGTGCGGGGCGATGCGGCGCAGGTCGGCCGGCTCGCGCACGCCTTCAAGGGCTCGAGCGCCAATCTGCACGCGAACGCCGCCAGCGCGGCGGCGGCGCGGCTCGAGGCGGCGGTCCGCGCGGGGGCGCCCATCGACGGGCTCGCGCCGCTGGTCGATGAGCTGCGGATCGAGATCGAGCGGGTGGTCGAGTACCTGCGCGCCCGGGTGGCGCAGGCATAAAAAAGCGGGGCCGTGAGGCCCCGCTTCGCCGCGGCGCCCGCGGCGCCGCCAACCGGTCAGACGTGCGTGCTCAGAAGTGCATGCTGGCTTCGAGCATGTACGTCCGGCCGATGATGCCCGGGAAGTACTGGGTCGTCGCCAACGTGAAGTTGCCCTGCGCCCCGGCGAGCGCCGGGAACGGGGGCTGCTTGTCGAACACGTTGTTGACGATCAGGTTCACGTGGAACGCCTGGGTCACGTCGTAGCCCAGCGTGCTGTTGATCACCCACCATGGGGCCACCCCGAGGATGTCCTTGGTGGTCGACGTGTCGAAATCGATCGATCCGCGTAAATATCTCGAGGCGGACGCGGTGGCGTAGCATTCGCCGGGCGGCGCCGTTCGGGGGTTAATCGGGCTAACCCGTACCCCGCCGGCGCCTTCCCATTCATGATCATCCGAGGAAACACATGGATCGCAGGGATTTCATCAAGTCGGCGGGCGCCTTCACGGTCGCCGCGAGCCAGGCCGAATTCGCGGCGGCGGCGGCCGGGGCCGGTGCGTTCGATGTCACGGAACATACCGTTGCGTCGCTGCAGCGTGCACTGAAATCGGGCGCCGCCACCAGCGCGGCGCTCACCGATGCCTATCTTTGGCGCATCGCGCGCTTCGATCATCACGGGCCGGCCTATCGCTCGGTGCTGGCGCTCAATCCCGGCGCCGCGGCGGCGGCGCGCACCCTCGACGAGGAGCGCAAGGCCGGGCGGCTGCGCGGGCCGCTGCACGGCATACCGATCATCCTCAAGGACAACATCGAGACCCGCGACCCGGCGGCCACCACCGCGGGCTCCCTGGCGCTCGCCCGCTCGATGCGGCCGGCCGATGCGCCGCTGGCGGCCCGACTGCGCGCCGCCGGGGCGGTGGTGCTCGGCAAGGCCAATCTCAGCGAGTGGGCGAATTTCCGCTCGACCCGGTCCTCGAGCGGCTGGAGCGGCCTCGGGGGCCAGACGGGCAATGCCTATGCGCGCGAGCGCAATCCGTCGGGCTCGAGCGCGGGCTCCGCGGTGGCCGCGGCGCTGTCCTTCTGCGCGGCGGCCATCGGCACCGAGACCAACGGCTCGATTCTCTCCCCCGCGTCGCTGAACGGCATCGTCGGGCTCAAGCCCACCCTCGGCCTGGTGAGCGGCCGCGGGGTGGTGCCCATCTCGCCGCTGCAGGACACCGCCGGCCCCATGTGTCGCACGGTCACCGACGCCGCGCTGCTCGCGGCGGTGATCGCCGAGCGGCCGCTCGGCTTCGGCGCCCACGGCGAGGATCTGGAGGCGTTTCGCCTCGCGGGGGTGCGGATCGGCGCGCTGCCGGCGCCGGCGGACGCGCACCCGCAGGCGGTGCGGCGCTACGCCGAGGCGCGCGCGGTGCTCGAGCGCGAAGGGGCGGTGCTGATCGATCTCGACAACCCGCCGGCCTTCGAGCAGATGGGCGAGTCCGAGCTCACGGCGCTGCTGTACGAGTTCAAGGCGGCGATCGAGGAGTATCTGGGCACGCTCGACCCCGCCCAGGTCGCCTGCCGCACGCTCGCCGACCTGATCGCCTTCAACCAGACCCATGCCGAGGATGAGCTGGTGGTGTTCGGCCAGGAGCTGTTCGAGCAGGCCGAGGCCTGCGGGCCCTTGAGCGATTCGAAGTACACCGAGGCGCGGGCGACGCTGACGCGCTGCGCCGACACCGAGGGCCTGGCGGCGCTGCTCGGCTCCCGGGGCGTCGAGCTGCTCATCTGCCCGAGCAACGGTCCGGCGGGGCTGATCGACCACGTCTGGGGCGACCGTCACGGCGGCGGCTGGTCGGCGATCGCCTCGGCCGCGGCCATCGCGGGCTATCCGAGCCTGACCGTGCCGGCCGGCCTCGCGGAGCAGCTGCCCGTGGGGCTGACGCTGGTCGGCCGGCGCCACCAGGACGGTCTGCTGCTGCAGGTGGCGCGCGCCTTCGAGCGGGCGTCGGCGGCGCGCGTGCCGCCGCGCGTCGCCGTGTGACGGTATCATCGCGCCTGGTCCCTGTCGGGAGCGAGGACGGCGATGCGCAAGTTACTGGGTTCGAGGATCGGCATCCGGGTGGCGGGTGTCCTGGTGGGGCTCGCGGCGGCGGGCTCCGCCACGGGCGCGGACGAGCGGCTGGTGCATCGATTCCTGCGGGTCGAGATCTCCCCGGACGCGACCCACGTCGCCGCGGTGGAGGGCGATTCGCCGCGCGGCGGCTCCTATCCGGAGGTGCGCGACCTGGTGATCCGGCGGGTCGCCGACGGCGCGGCCACGCGCGTCGAGCTGCCCTGCGGACGGGTGCCGCAATGCTGGCC
>JAJXZV010000390.1 GCA_021779875.1 Pseudomonadota bacterium | reverse complement strand
GCCACGGTATCCTGATCGAGTTCGCGGTCGGCGCGGCGCTCGGCGCCGCCGACCGCACAAGCCCGCCCGCGCCGCTCGAGACCGCGTTGCCGCGCACCCGCCCGATCTCCCCGAGCAGTCGCAGGACCATGTCGGGGCCGCCCACCATGGCATAGACCGAGGCCACCCTCCCGAGGAGCTGGACCGCGACCCGGTTGGCCGCTTCGGTCTCCTCGCGCACCGACGCCCGGGTGCTCCGGATCTCGGCGAGGATCAGGACCACCAGGAAGGCGGCGCTCAGGCCGGCAACCACGAGGTTCAGGCGGGTCCGGAGTCTCATGCAGGAATGGTACCAGGGGCCGGCGGGTGCCACAGGCCGCGATGTCGCGGTGCGGGGCTCATGAAAATCATGAGGCGAGTTTCATGATGGCACCGATTCGGCCCCGACGCGCTTCGATGGACCATGGGGTCGTATTTCGAACCCAAGGAGTTGCAACATGAAATGGGAAACCCCGATGGCCGTCGATTTCCGCTTCGGCATGGAAATCACGATGTACATCGCGAATCGCTGATCGGCGATTCGACTTGAGGCTCGCCCGCCCTCGGCGGGCGAGCCTTTCTACGCGTGAAGGTCAAGGTGCTGGGATCCGCCGCCGGCGGCGGATTTCCCCAATGGAACTGCAATTGCCGCCAGTGCGCGGGGCTGCGCGGCGGCACGCTGCGCGCGCAGGCGCGCACCCAGTCGTCGATTGCCGTCGCGGGCGCCGGTCCCGGCTGGGTGCTGGTGAACGCCTCCCCCGACGTGCGCGCACAGCTCGCCGCGTACCCGGAACTGCAGCCGAGCCCCCGAGCCGCGGCGCTGCGCGCCACGCCGCTGGCCGGCATCGTCCTGGCCGATGGCCAGGTCGATCACACCACCGGTCTTTACATGCTGCGCGAGGCCGGCCGGCCCTGGCCCATCTGGTGCAGCGAGAGCGCCCATGCGGATCTGACCCGCGGCAATCCCATCCTGAAGCTGCTCGAGCACTACTGCGGCGTCGATTGGCGGCGCATCGAGCTCGGCGGGGAATTCGTCGTCGAGGGCGTGCCCGACGTGCGCTGGCGCGGCCTCGCCGTGGCCAGCAAGCCGGCGCCGTATTCGCCCAACCGGGAGCACCCCGTGCCCGGCGACAATCTGGCGCTGGTGCTCGAGGACGCGGCCACCGGCCGCAGCCTCGTCTATGCGCCGGGCCTCAGCGAGATCGACGCGCGGTTGTGGCAGGCCATGCAGGCGGCCTCGGTCGTGCTGGTCGACGGCACCTTCTGGAGCGACGATGAGATGCAGCGCCTGGGCGCCTCGAGCAAGCGCGCGCGCGACATGGGCCATCTGGCGCAAAGCGGCCCGGGCGGCATGCTCGAGTGGCTCGAGCGATTGCCGGCCGGCGTGCGCAAGATCCTGATCCACATCAACAATACCAATCCGATTCTCGACGAGGATTCGGCGCAGCGTGCCGAGCTCGCGCGCCGCGGCGTCGAGGTCGCCTTCGATGGCATGGAGGTGCGTCTGTGAGCGGAACGGCCTGGAGTCGGGAGGAATTCGAGGCGCGCCTGCGCCGGCAGGGCAAGGCGTACCACATTCACCATCCCTTCAACGTGCTGCTGAACACGGGCGGCGCCGATCCCGAGCAGATTCGCGGCTGGGTCGCGAACCGCTTCTATTACCAGATCAACATCCCGGTCAAGGACGCCGCCATCTTGTCGAACTGTCCCGACCGGGCGGTGCGCCGCAACTGGGTGCAGCGCATCCTCGATCACGACGGCTACGGCGACGAGCCCGGCGGCATCGAGTCCTGGCTGCGGCTCGCCGAGGCGGTGGGCCTCGCGCGCGACTCGGTGGAGAGCCTGCGCGAGGTGCTGCCCGGCGTGCGCTTCGCGGTCGACGCGTACGTCAATTTCGCGCGCCGGGCGCCCTGGCCGGAGGCGGTGTGCTCCTCGCTCACCGAGCTGTTCGCGCCGGAGATCCACAAGCAGCGGCTGGCCAACTGGCCCGAGCACTACCCCTGGATCGACTCCGCGGGCCTGCGCTATTTCCAGAGCCGCGTGAGCCTCGCGCGGCGCGACGTCGAGTTCGGCCTCGCCTTCACGCTCGACCATTTCGACACCCGGGCGATGCAGGAGCGCGCGCTCGACATCCTGAAGTTCAAGTTGGACGTGCTGTGGCAGATGAGCGATGCGATGGCGGTGCGCTACGGCGTCCCGCTCGACGGCGCGCCGCTCGAGGTGCCGGCGTGAGCGACGCACCCGACCTCGCCTCGCGTCCGGCGATCGACCGGCGCTTCCGGCTGCAGTGGGAGGCGGCGCAGAACGCCCACGTGCTGCTCTATCCGGAGGGCATGGTCAAATTGAACGCCAGCGCCGGCGAGATCCTCAAGCGCTGCGACGGCCGCACGACGGTCGCGGACATCGCGGCCGACCTCGAGCGCGCGTTCGATGCCCGGGGACTGGCCGGCGACGTGCTCGCCTTCATCGGCATGGCGGCCGAGAAGCAGTGGATCGTGTGGCGGCCATGAGCGCGGTGACGGCGAGCGGCGCCGATCCTGGTGCACGACGGCCCGGCCCGCCGCTGTGGCTGCTCCTCGAGCTCACCTACCGGTGTCCTCTGCACTGCGTGTTCTGCTACAACCCGCTCGATTTCGCGCGCACCGGGCCCGAGCTCGCCACCGAGGAGTGGTTGCGGGTGCTGCGCGAGGCGCGTGAACAGGGCGCGGTGCAGCTCGGCCTCTCCGGGGGCGAGCCGCTCACGCGCGACGACCTCGAGATCATCGTGGCCGAGGCCCATCGGCTCGGCTTCTACACGAACCTGATCACCTCCGGGGTCGGCCTGAACGAGACCCGGCTGGCCGCGCTGAAGGCGGCCGGGCTGGACCACATCCAGCTCTCGTTCCAGGACAGCTCCCGGCAGATGAACGACTTCCTGAGCAGCACGCGCACCTTCGAGCTGAAGTCGAAGGTCGCCGCGCTGATCAAGAAATACGACTACCCCATGGTGCTGAACGTCGTGCTGCACCGGCTGAACATCGACCACGTGGCCGAGATTCTCGACATGGCCGAGCGCATGGGAGCCGAATACGTCGAGCTCGCCAACACGCAGTTCTACGGCTGGGCCTGGAAGAACCGCGAGCAGCTCATGCCGAGCCGCGAACAGGTGCGGCGGGCCGAGGAGGCGACGCGGCGGTTTCGCGAGCGGGTCGGCGGCGCCATGCGGGTGTTCTTCGTGGTGCCCGACTATTTCGAGAACCGACCGAAGCCCTGCATGAACGGCCTGGGCTCCGTGTTCCTCACGGTGACGCCGGACGGCACGGCGCTGCCCTGCCACGCCGCGCGCATGCTGCCGGGCCTCGAATTTCCGAACGTGCGCACCTCGAGCGTGCGGCAGGTCTGGTACGAATCCGAGGGCTTCAACCACTATCGGGGCGACGCCTGGATGAAGGAGCCGTGCCGCAGCTGTCCCGAGAAGGCGAAGGACTTCGGCGGCTGCCGATGCCAGGCGTACCTGCTGACCGGCGATGCCGCGAACGCCGACCCGGTGTGCGACCGCTCGGTCCACCACCACCGGGTGACCGAGGCGGTGGCGCGCGCCGACGCCCGCAAGCCGGGCGACCCGCCCGGTCAGCCCCTGGTGTTCCGATCCCCGGAGAATTCCTCTACGCTCCACCCATGATGGCACTTCTCGGATCGACCTCCTCCTGGCTCGGGTCCGCATTCGTCGCCGCGTTGGGCGCACAGCTCGTGGTGCGGCTGTGGCTGGCCGGGCGGCAGATCGACGCCGTGCGCGCGCACCGGGACGACGTGCCGGAGATGTTCCGCGGGCAGATCTCGCCGGAGGATCAGCGCCGGGCGGCCGATTACACCGTCGCCCGCGCGCGCCTCGGACGCATCGCCGCGGTGTACGAGGCGCTGCTCGCGCTCGCGCTGACCCTGGGCGGCGGTCTCGCCGCCGTCGACGGGTGGGTGGCGCGGACGGGGCTGCCGGCGCCGTGGTCGGATCTCGCGCTGGTGGCGGCGGTGTTCCTGCTGCTGCAGGCCGCGGGCCTGCCGTTCGCCCTGTGGCGCACCTTCGGCGTGGAGGCCCGCTTCGGCTTCAATCGCGTCACCCCGCGCCTGTTCGCGGCCGACCTCGCCAAGGAACTCGCGCTCGCGGCGCTGCTCGGCATCCCGTTGCTGCTCGCGACGCTGACGCTCATGCAGCGTGCGGGCCGCTGGTGGTGGGCCGTCGCCTGGCTGATCTGGCTGGGCGTGACCTTCGCGCTCACCTGGGCCGCGCCGCGCTACGTCGCGCCGCTGTTCAACCGCTTCTCGCCGCTCGCCGACGACGCGCTCGAGAAGCGGGTCGCGGGCCTGCTCGAGCGCTGCGGCTTCGCCCTCGACGGCGGCGTCTTCGTGATGGACGGTTCGCGCCGCTCGGCGCACGGGAACGCCTACTTCACGGGCATCGGCCGGCACAAGCGGATCGTGCTGTTCGACACGCTGCTGGCGCGCGTCGAGCCCGAGGAGATCGAGGCGGTGCTCGCGCACGAGCTGGGCCACTTCCGCCTCAAGCACATCCGCCACCACCTCCTGCTGTCCGCGGCCGGCATGGGCGCGGGGCTCGCGCTGCTCGCGGGGCTGGCCGGCCAGCCCGGCTTCTACGCCTCGCTCGGCGTGCCCCGCGCGTCGAACGGCGCGGCCCTGGTGCTGTTCGCGCTGCTCGTACCCGCGTTCGGCTATTTCGTGAAGCCGCTGCGCGCCTGGTGGCTGCGGCGCCACGAGTTCGAGGCGGACGACTTCGCCGCCGCGCACGCGGATCCGGCGAAGCTGAGCGCGGCGCTGGTCAAGCTGTACCGGGACAACGCGACGGCACTGGCGCCGGACCCGATCCACTCGGCGTTCTACGACAGTCACCCGCCGGCGCCGGTGCGCATCGCGCGGCTGAACGCGCTCGCGGCGGCGCACGGCCGTTAGAAGGCCGCCGCCTCCAGCGCCATCATCGAGGCCTTGCCGGACTTGATGGATTGGAACAGCGCGCCCGCCTGCGGCAGGATGCGCTCGACGTAGAAGGCCGCGGTGGCGAGCTTCCCTCGGTAGAAGGACTCGTCCTCGCCGGCATCCGGCAGTTTGGCCGCGGCCACCCGCGCCATCTTCACCCACATGAAGCCGAGCGCCACCAGGCCGAACAGCCGGAGGTATTCCGAGGCGGCCGCGCCGGCTTCCTCGGGGTCGGCGAGCCCTTTCTGGGCGATGAACCCGGTGGCGAGCTGCAGGGCGCCGAAGGCGCGTGCGAACGGCTGCACCAGGGCGCGGATCTGCGGCTCCTGCCCGTGGGTGTCGATGAATTCGGCCACCGGATGGAAGAAGCGGCGCAGGGCGCGCCCCGTGTTGGCCGGCATCTTGCGGCCGACCAGGTCGAGCGCCTGCACGCCGTTGGTGCCCTCGTAGATCATGGCGATGCGCGCATCGCGCACCAGCTGCTCCATGCCGTTGCCGACGATGTAGCCGTGGCCCCCGTAGATCTGCAGGCACTGGTTCGCGCTCTCGAAGCCTAAGTCCGTGAACAGCGCCTTGACCACCGGCGTCAGCAGGGCGATGAAGTCCTCGGCCTCGTCGCGCTCGCGGCCGGCCGGCAGACGCTCCATGCGGTCGAGCGCGTTCGCCACCCACACGCCGAGGGCGCGGCAGCCCTCGTTGTAGGCGCGCGCCGTCAGCAGCATGCGGCGCACGTCCGGATGCACGAGGATGGGATCGGCGGGTTTGTCGGGATTCTTGGCGCCCGCGAGGCTGCGGCCCTGGAGGCGCTCGCGCGCGTACGCGACCGCGCTCTGGTACGCCGCCTCGCCCACGCCCAGGCCCTGGGTGCCGACCGACAGCCGCTCGCTGTTCATCATGACGAACATGGCGCGCATGCCCTTGTGCGCCTCGCCGACCAGCCAGCCGGTCGCCTCGTCGAAGTTCATCTGGCAGGTCGAGG
>JAJXZV010000345.1 GCA_021779875.1 Pseudomonadota bacterium | reverse complement strand
CGCCGGCTACATCGTGCGCACCGCGGCGGAGGATGCGCCGGCCGAGGCGCTGCGCGCCGACATGGTGTTCCTGCGCAAGCTGTGGCAGGTGGTGCGCGAGAAGGGCCTGCGCGCCCGTCCCGGGGAACTGGTGCACGGGGACCTGCCGCTGCACCTGCGGATCCTGCGAGACCTGCTCCGCCCGGACGTCGGCCGGGTGCTCGTCGATCAGCCGGCCGCATTCCGCGAGATGCAGGAGTTCGCGGGCACCTTCATCCCCGATGCGCTCCGGCGCATCGAGCTGTACCGCGAGCCGCGCCCGGTGTTCGAGCTGCACCACGTCGAGGAGGAGATCCAGAAGGCGCTCGAGCGCAAGGTGCAGCTGAAGTCCGGTGGCCACCTGGTCATCGATCAGACCGAGGCGATGACCACCATCGACGTGAACACGGGGGCCTTCGTCGGACACCGCAATCTCGAGGAGACCATCTTCAGGACCAACCTGGAGGCGGCCGTGGCGATCGCCCGGCAGCTGCGGCTGCGCAATCTCGGCGGCATCATCATCATCGATTTCATCGACATGGAGGAGCCGGAACACCGCCGGCAGGTGCTGCAGGCCCTCGAGAAGGCCATGCGCGACGATCACGTCAAGACCAACATCTCCTCGGTGTCGCCGCTCGGGCTGGTGGAGATGACCCGCAAGCGCACGCGCGAGAGCCTGGAACATCTGCTGTGCCAGTCTTGTCCCACCTGCGAGGGGCGGGGGTTCGTCAAGACGGCGGAGACGGTGTGCTACGAGGTGTTCCGTGAAATCATGCGCCAGGCGCGGCAGTTCGAGTGCCAGCAGCTGATGGTGCTCGCGCATCAGGACGTGATCGAACGGCTGCTCGACGAGGAATCCTCGGCGCTCGGCGAACTCGAGCTGATCACCGGCAAGCCCATCCGCCTGCAGACCGAGGCGCTGTACTCGGTCGACCAGTACGACGTCGTGCTGATGTAGATGCGCCTACGGTCGATCGGCAAGCTCTTGCTCGGCTTCGCGGCGGCCGCCGTGCTGGTGCTCGGCGCCGGCATGCTGGCCCTCAAGCTCGCGCTCGACCGGGTGCCCAGCTACCAGGCCGAGATCAAGGACTGGGTCCACCGGCAGATCGGCTTCTACATCGTGTTCTCGGGCGTCGAGCCGAAGTTCCGCTGGTACGGGCCGGAGCTGTACCTCGATCACCTGGAGCTCCGATCCAAGGACGATCGGCGCGTGCTGGTGCGGGCGGCCGGGGGGCGCGTGGCGATCGACCTGCTGCGGCTGATCCGCAACGGCACGCTGCTCGCCGGCCGGGTCGAACTGGATGCTCCCAGCCTGACGATCGCGCGGCTCGAGGGCAACCGGTTCGCCATCGCCTCGGAAATCCTGCTCGAGGGCCGTTCCGGTTCGGCGGACACGATCACGCTCGACGATCTGCCGGCTGGCACGCTCGCGATCCGGGGCGGGGTCGTCACCCTGCAGGATTGGAACGCGGCCCTGCCGCGGCTCACGCTGCGCGGGGTCAATCTCGACCTCGCGCGGGGGCGTGACGGCGTCGCCTTGAGCGCGCAGGCGCGGCTGCCGGACGTGCTCGGCGGCCGCGTGCGGGTCAACGGCTCGGCGTGGGGCCTCGGCAACCTGTCCTCGCTGACCTGGAACGTCGCGGTGAGCGCGCAGGAGATGTCCATGTCCGGCTGGGGGGCGTTCCTGCCGGAGTACGTGAGGCGCCTGACGAGCGGCACGGGCAACTTCGACGCCGCCGCGCGCGGCCGGGCCGGAAACCTGGAGCGCGCGGACCTGTCGTTCGCGGCCGTCGGCCTGGTCGCGCAGCTCACGGACGAGCCGAGCACGCGCTTCGACCGGATCAGCGGCGCGCTCACGCTCGCCCACGAGAACGACCGCTGGACCCTCGCCGGCAGGCGCCTGCGCACCGTGCGCGCCGGCCACGCCGATCCGCAGGCCGAATTCGACGTGGCCTGGCGCCGCACCGATGCGGGCGCCCTGGACGTGCGGGCCCGCGCGAGCTACCTGCGCGCCGAAACGCTGCTGCCGCTCGCCGGCATCCTGCCGCAGAAGGACATCCGCGACCGATTGAGCGAGCTCGAACCCACGGGCGAGTGGTACGACGCGACGGTCGAGGTGACCCGCGGCGGCGCCGAGGAGGTGCCGAAGATGCGCCTGCAGGCCCGGTTCCGCGACGTGGGCTTCGCCCCGGTCGGCCGTCTGCCCGGCGTGCGGGGATTGACCGGGCGGATCTCCGGCACCGAGGCGGGCGGCCGGGTCGAGCTCGATTCGCACGGCACGGTGATCGACTGGCCGCTGCAATTCCAGCGGCCGGCCGTGCTCGATTCGCTCGCCACGATCCTCTACTGGAGGCGGGATGCCGCCGGCTTGCTGGTCGCCACGTCGAAACTCGCGGCCGAGAACCGGGATGCCGCGGTGGGCGCGCTGTTCAGCTGGCTGCAGCCGGCGGATGGATCCTCGCCGATCCTCACGCTCGTCGCCCGGATCGGCCGAGGCGACGTGGCGGCGGCGTCCAACTACCTGCCGCGGCAGAACATTCCACCGCGCACGCTCGAATGGCTGAACCGAGCCCTGGTCGGCGGCCGCGTCACGCACGCCGAGGCCGTCCTGCGCGGCCCGATCGGCCATTTCCCGTTCCGCGACGGCAGCGGACTGTTCCTGGTGCGATTGGGCTTGCAGGATGCGACGCTCGACTACAGTCCGGATTGGCCCCGCCTGGACGAGATCGACGCCGATGCGGAGTTCCGCAACGAGGGATTGACCGTGAAGTCGCGCGGCGCACGGCTCGCGGGGCTGCGGATCGAGTCCGCCGAGGCCCGCTTCGCCGACTTCAAGACCGGCGAGCTGCGCGTCACCGGCGTCGGCCATGCGGACGCGTCGCAGGCGCTCGATTGGCTGCGCGCGACGCCGCTCGATGCGATGGCCGAACACGTGTTTTCGTCGGTCGAGGCGCACGGCCCGATCGACGCGAAGATCGATCTGTTCTTCCCCTTCAAGGAATTCGACCAGCGGCGCGTGCTGGTGCGCACCAGTCTGCACGGCATTTCACTCAATCGAGTCGGATCGAACGTGCGGGCCACGGACGTGACCGGCGAGGCGGAGATCGACGGGGCCCAGGTGTCGCGCGCCGACCTGCGCGGCCGGCTGCTCGGCGGCCCGTTCCAGATGCAGGCGAGGGTGCCGCGGCGCAGGCCGGCCACGCGGACGCAGCTCGAGTTCCGCGGCACGGCGGCGGGCGAGGATCTGCGCACGGCGCTCGGATTGCCGCCGGCCGTCGACATCGGCGGGCAGACGGACTGGCGCGCGGTGCTGCGGTTGACTCCCGGGCCGGCGCGCGAGCGATCGCTGCGGATGAGCGGGTCGCTCGCCGGGCTCGCGCTCGGCCTGCCGGCGCCGCTCGGCAAGCCGCCCGGCCGTCCCATGCCCTCGGAATGCGATGTTCGCTGGCCGCAGTCCGGCGGCATCGAGATGCGGATCTCGCTCGGCTCGGTGCTGCGCGCCGCCGTCGACATGGATTCGGACGGCGAGTCGATGCGGCTGGCGCGCGCGGCGGTGCGCTTCGGGACGGACGAGGCGGCCTTCAGCGCCGATCAGGTGGTGAACGTGGGCGGCACGATCGACCAGTTGGATCTCGCGGGCTGGCTGAAGCTGGCCGCACCCGAGCCGGGTGCGAAGCCGCTGTCGGCCTATCTGCACCGGGCCGCCGCGCACGTGCAGCGCCTCGACTACCTGGGTCTGTCGTTCCTCGACCTCGACGTCGATCTCGATGTCCGCGCGCACGGGTCGTCGATCTCGGTGCAGGGGCCGAACGTCGCGGGCACGATCGTGCTGCCGCCCGCGGACGATCCCGGCCAGCCATGGCAGCTCGAGTTCCGGCAACTGCACTTCGTCGACGCCCCGGCGGCATCGGCCGACGGCGGCGCCGTTCAGGAGGGATCTTCGCGGCCCGCGAAGGCCGCCCCGGCGGGAGCCGCGCCGGAGGCGAGCGCGGTGCCGGCGCTCGACTTCCACGCCGCGGATCTGGTCTGGGACGGACGCCGATTCGGCGACGTGCGCGCCGGCTTGCGCAAGGTGGACGACGGCATCGCGGCGCCGCAGCTGACCGCGGTCAGCCCGACCTTCGCGATCAGTGCGCACGGCGAGTGGCGCGGCAAGGGCGCCGGGGCGGGGCACATCGAGGGGGATCTGTCGAGCACCGACGTACAGGAGACCATGCGCCAGCTCGGCTTCGCGGAGCTCATCGAGGCCAAGTCCGGGCGCATGGACTTCTCCTTCGGCTGGGCCGGGGCGCCGACCGCCGATGCATTGCAGGACGCGGCGGGCCACGTGCATTTCGCCCTCGACGACGGCCAGATCCTCGGTCTCAAGCCCGGCGCCGGACGGCTGCTCGGACTGGCGAGCGTCGCCGAACTGCGGCGCCGCCTCGCCCTGGACTTCAGCGACTTGACCGACAAGGGATTGGCGTTCGACACGATCCGCGGCGGCTTCGATCTGCGCGGCGGCAACGCCTATACCGACGATCTGCTGGTCAAGGGGCCGGCCGCCGAAATCGGCCTGATCGGGCGGGTGGGCTTGAAAAGCCGCGACTACGACCAAACAGCGGTGGTGACGGGCAACCTGAGCAGTTCGCTGCCGCTCGCCGCATTCGCCGGCGGCCCGGTGATCGGGGCAGCGGTGCTGGTGTTCACCCAGGTGTTCAAACAGCCGCTGAAGGGGCTCGCGCGGGGGTATTATCGGATCACCGGCAGCTGGGACAGCCCCAAGGTCGAGCGGATCAAGAGCGCGGACGCCGGCGCGGTCGAGACGCCGAAGGCCGACGATCGGCGCAAGTGACGAGAGTGCATGGGTAGAGTAGCCGCCATACAAATGACGTCCGGCCACGTGGTCGAGGAGAATCTGCGGGCCGCGGGCGGGTTGCTGCGCGAGGCCCGGGAGCTCGGCGCGCAGATCGCCTGTCTGCCGGAGAATTTCTCCTTCATCGGCCTGCGCGACGCCGACAAGCTCGAGGTCGCGGAGCGCGACGGCGAGGGTCGGGTGCAGGACTTCCTGCGCGAGACGGCCCGCGAGCTGTCCCTATGGATCCTCGCGGGCACCGTGCTCATCCGCAACGACGGCGAGCGGCGCGCGGCCAACGCCTCCCTGCTGATCGACTCGGCCGGGAACCGCGTGGCCCGCTACGACAAGATCCACCTGTTCGACGCCGGCATCCCGGGCCGCAACGAGCAGTACCGCGAGTCGACGCACGTGATGCCCGGCGCCACGCCGGTGATCGCCGAGACGCCGGTCGGCCGGCTGGGCATGTCGGTCTGTTACGACATGCGTTTCCCGGAGCTGTATCGGGAGCTGATCGCGCGGGGAGCCGAGTGGCTGGCCATGCCGGCGGCGTTCACCGTGCCGACCGGCATGGCGCATTGGGAGACGCTGCTGCGCGCGCGCGCCATCGAGAACCTCTGCTACGTGGTGGCGCCGGCCCAGACCGGGACGCACTCGAGCGGCCGTGAGACCTACGGCGATACGTTGATCGTGGACTATTGGGGCCAGGTGCTCGCGCGGCTGGCGAAGGGTGCCGGAGTGATCATTGCCGACGTCGATCTCGCCAAACAGGCCGAAACCCGTGCGCGGTTCCCGGCGCTCGATAACCGGCGGCTGGGCGCCGCGCCGCCGCGGGCGGTGACCCCGTGAGCGCCGCGCCGGATCTCGAGGCGCCGATCATCCAGATCGCGGAGAGGGCGATCCTCGAGCCGGCCGAGCTGGACGAGGGCCGGCTCACCACGGTGCTCGATTCGCTCATGAGCCGCGGAATGGACTACGCGGACCTCTATTTTCAGTTGTCGCGCGAGGAATCCTGGTCCCTGGAGGACGGGATGGTCAAGGAGGGGTCGCACTCCATCGAACAGGGAGTCGGCGTGCGGGCCATCAGCGGCGAGAAGACGGGCTTCGCCTACACCGA
>JAJXZV010000003.1 GCA_021779875.1 Pseudomonadota bacterium | reverse complement strand
ACACACGCACCCCCCCCTCTCTCTCTCTCTTGCCCCTGGCCTCCACTCTTGCCGGAGCGCCCCTTGCCACGAGGTTCACTAGATACAGATGCGGAGTTTTTTAGTGGGTGAGATTCCCACACGAGCTGGACGACACCTTGTTGTACCTTGATCGCTAGTCGTCCTGTGCAGCGCTGTTGATCTGCTAGCGACAGATCCCTGGGCCGCGGCGCGCCGCGCCGTGGCCTGGTTGCGTTTTTCTCCGTCGTGGCCGGCCGTTGTCGCCGGTTGTCTGTATCGGGTTTCTCCTCGAACCAGAGCTGCCACTCTTGCCCCCCTCCTCTCCCCCTCCCCACGCTCCCCTCCCCCGTGCGCGCACGCGCCGTTCAGTTTTTGTTGTTTGTGTTCGTTGTCTGCTTGGATCTTTGATTCAACGTAGATTTCGTTCACATTCATCAAAGCTGTTCGTCGTTTCTTCCTTTCTTGTAGATCCTTCCTTCTTCCAAACAAACGAACAAACTTGTTCTGTCTTGTCTTGTTTCTTCCTCACTTCTATCTTTTGGCAGCTCTGGTTCCAAAAACCAAAACCACGAAAAAAAAAATAAAAACAAAAATGTCGTCGGCGAAGATGATCGGCACGACGACGCAGCCGGCCATGGGCGTGCGGCACCGCGCTTCGCACTGCGCGATGAGGTCGTCGACGACGAGCGACCAGAGGAGTGGCCCGAGCACGCTGCCTTGTGGCACGCCGCGGTGCAGCTCGAACGCCAGCTGCAGGAAGCGCACGTCGAGCGCGAGCGCCGCCACCAGATAGATCGCGCCGCTCATCCCCGAGAGCACCGGCAGGATGGTGGTGAGCACCATCAGGATGGAATAGAGCACGATCTGCAGGCGGGTGTGCGCGATGCCGTGGGTCACGGGCAGCATCGGGATGCCGACCCGCGCATAGTCGTCGCGCCGGGCGATCGCGAGCGCCCAGAAATGCGGGGGCGTCCAGGTGAAGATGATCACGAACAGCAGCAGCGCGTGCGGGTCGATGGTGTTGGTCACCGCGGCCCAGCCGAGCACGGGCGGCGCGGCGCCCGCGGCGCCGCCGATGACGATGTTCTGCGGGGTGGCGCGCTTCAGCCACAGCGTGTACACGATGGCGTAGCCGATCAGCGAGCCGAAGGTGAGCAGCGCGGTCAGCGGGCCGACCCCGGCCCACAGGATGGCCATGGCGGCGACCGCCAGCAGGCTCGCGAACACGACCGCCTGCGAGTGCTGCAGGTGCCCCGTGGGCAGCGGCCGGCGCCGGGTGCGCGCCATGTGCTCGTCGATGCGCCGGTCGAGCACGTGATTGAAGGCCGCCGCCGACCCGGAGGCGAGCGCGATGCCGAGCGTGCCGTACACCAGCGCGGGCAGCGGCACCATGCCGGGGGCGGCGAGCACCATGCCGACCACGGCCGTGAACACGATGAGCAGACTGACCTTGGGCTTGGTGAGCTCCAGGTAGTCGCGCCACCGGCTGACGCGCAGCGCGGCGATGGTCGGGTTATCGGGGAGGCTGGCCACGGCGCAAGGGTACCATGCCGAGGGCCGGCTCCGGCCACAGGGCCCGCAGCAGCGTCACCGTGCCGACGACCAGCAGGGCCGCGCCGGCGTTGTGGGCGGTCGCGAGCGCGAGCGGCACGCCCCAGTGGACCGTGGCGATGCCGATCGAGATCTGCAGCAGCACGGCGGCGGCGAGCAGTCCGCCGGCGAAGCGCACCTGCCGCGCCCGGGCGCGGCCGAGGGCCAGCAGGCCGAGGGTGAGCAGCACCGTGCCGGCGAGCACGGCCCCCAGGCGGTGGGTGAGGTGGATGGCGACGCGCGCGGGGTTGGCGAGCACGCCGCCCTCGTAGTTGATGCCGAGGCCCCGCCACAGCACGAAGGCGTCGCGGTAGTCCATGGCCGGCCACCAGGCGCGCTGGCAGGTGGGGAAATCCGGGCAGGCGACCGCGGCGTAGTTCGTGCTGGTCCATCCGCCGAGCGCGATCTGCAGCACCAGGCAGGCGAAAGCCAGCGCCGCCAGCGGCCGCAGCCGGGACTCCGCGGGGCTGAGATTGCGCCGGTCGGGCTCCAAGGAGAGCCACCAGAGCAGGCCGAGGGTGGTCAGCCCGCCGAGCAGGTGGGCGGTGACGATCAGGGGCTTGAGCAGCAGCGTCACGGTCAGGGCGCCGAGCGCGCCCTGGAAGCAGACCACCAGGAACAGCAGCCCCACGGGGATCAACGGCTGGCCGCGGTCGTGGCGGCGCAGGATCGCCCAGACCAGCAGGCCGGTGATGACCGCTCCCAGGCTGCCGGCGACGTAGCGGTGGATCATCTCGTGCCAGGCCTTGGCGGCGCCCTGGCCGGCGCCCGGAACCAGGTGGCCGTAGCAGCCCGGCCAGTCCGGGCAGCCGAGGCCCGCGTCGGTGAGCCGTACCCAGGCGCCCAGCACCACCACGCACGCGGCGAGCAGGGCGCCCATGAGCGCCAGGCGCCGAAACCAGACGACGCGTCGTTCCGGATGCACGGCGTCAGCCCACGTGCGACAGCCGCAGCAGCCGCTTGAGGTCCTCGAGCAGCCCTTTCGGGTTGGCGTCGGGAGCGTACGACATCATGAGATTCCCCAGTGGATCGACGAGATAGATCCGGTCGCCCGATGCCGCATCGGGCGCTGCGGCGTCGACGCCCGGCAGCTGCCCGAGCAGCGGCAGCGCCTCGGGCGTGGCGCGCAGCGCGATCAGATCCGGGTGCTCGCGCTGCAGGAACGCGAGGTCGCAGCAGGGGCCCACCGCGATCAGCACCCGCTGCACCCGGTCCATGTCGCGGTCGAGCGCGATGCGCACCTGCCGGGTCTCGTACAGATCGTGGCGGCAGCGTTCGGCGCACTCGCCGGTCCCGACGGTCAGCAGGGTCCAGCGGCCCTGCAGCCAGGCCGGATCCGCGAGGCCGCCCGCCAGCCGCGGCAGGGCGATCGCCGGCAGCGGGCGGGCCGGATCGACGAGCTCGCCGTGATTGACCCGGCCCACCGGCCGCCAGTCATGATGTCCGTAGTAGAGATAGAACGCCACCAGCACGGGCGCGAAGAACAGGACGGCGAGGCCGACCAGCGTCCGGCGGCGGCGGCGATCGCGAGCGGGGTCAGGCGCGTGCACCGGGCTCTCCCTTCGCGCCGGCGGGCCGCAGGTTCGCGATCAGGTACAGGACCGCGAGGGCCGCCGCCAGGGCGAACCACTGCACGGCATAGCCCACGTGGCGCAGCGGCGGCATCCCGGGCGGCGCCCACTCCCGCAAGTAGCCGTCGGGCTCGTGCGCGTCGAGCAGCAGGAGCGGTGCCGCCGCGGCCCACTCGTGCTCGCCGAGCAGGGCCTCGAGGTCGGAGCGGGTCGGAAAGCTCGCGACCACCGGGAAGGGCCCGGCGAGCCGGCGGGGCTCGCCCAGGCGGATTCCGGGACGCGGCAGCTCGTCGGTGCGGCCGCGCACCACGCGATCGTCGCCGGGCACGTCGATGGACGGCAGGTCGGCGCGGCTCGCGCCGAGCGGTACCCAGCCGCGGTCCACCAGCAGCCAGCCGCCGCCCGCGAGCGCGAACGGGGTGATCACCTGGTAGCCGGCCCGGCCCGCGGCGTTGCTCATGTTGTCGAGCAGGATCTGCCGCGTTGCGTCGTAGTGGCCGCGCGCCGCGACCTCGCGGTAACGGGGCGGCGCCGGCGTGTGCGCGTCGATCGGCAGGGCCGCGGCGGCGCCGGCCGCGAAGGACTCGAACAGCGCGCGCTTCTCCTCGGCGCGGTGCAGCTGCCAGCGGCCGAGCGACACGAGCAGCAGCATGAGCGCGGCCGCGAGCAGCGTCGTGAGCGGGCGCGGCGCGAACAGCCGGGTACCTACGCGGATGGGCACGATATACTCGACGCCTCTATCTCGACAGGCGATCCACGGCCGTGGGCTTCAAATATCTGGTTGTCTTCATCCTGATCCTGATCTTGGGCAGCCTCGGCAAGGCCTTGTACCACTTGTCGAGCACCCGGGGCGACGACGGTCTGCGGATGGTGAAGGCGTTGTCGTGGCGGATCGGGCTGTCGGTGCTGCTGTTCGTGCTGCTGCTGGTGGCCTACTTCCAGGGTTGGATCCAGCCGACGCGCCCCATCTAGGGAATGCGCCGGCCGCCCCCCCGCGGGGCGGCCGGGTCGCGGCCCGGTCAGAGCCAGTAGACGAAGGTGAACAGGCCGAGCCACACCACGTCGACGAAGTGCCAGTACCAGGCCACCGCCTCGAACGCGAAGTGCCGCTGCGGCGTGAAGTGACCGCGCATCACGCGCAGCCAGACCACGGTGAGCATGATGGCGCCCACGGTCACGTGGAACCCGTGGAAGCCGGTCAGCATGAAGAAGGTCGAGCCGTAGATGCCGGTGCCGAGCTGCAGGCCGAGCTCGGTGTAGGCCTCGTGGTACTCGCGCGCCTGCAGGAACACGAACAGGAAGCCGAGCAGGAAGGTCGCCGCGAGGAAGACCTTGACCCGGGCGCGGTGGCCCGAGATCAGCGCATGGTGGGCGATGGTCACGGTGACGCTGCTCGACAGCAGGATCGCGGTGTTGATGGCCGGCAGGCCGAGGGCCGGGATCACGCTGAAGGTGCCGTCGGCACGGGGTCCGAGCGCGGCCGGTCCGTTGGTCGGCCAGCCCCCGGTGAACTGCTTCCAGAGCAGCACCTTGTCGAACACCTTCACGCCCTCGCCCGCGAGCCAGGGCACCGAGAGTTCGCGCGCGTAGAACAGCGCGCCGAAGAAGGCCGCGAAGAACATCACCTCGGAGAAGATGAACCACATCATTCCCATGCGGAACGAGCGGTCCACCGCCATGTTGTACATGCCCTTCTGGTTCTCGTCGATCACCGTGCCGAACCAGAAGAAGAACATCAGCGCCAGCATGACGAAGCCCGGAACCAGCGCCCAGGCGGGCAGCCAGCCGTTGAGCGTCGAGACGGCGCCCATCATGAGGGTGAACAGCGTGACGGAGCCGTAGATGGGCCACGGACTGCCGTGGGGGACGTAGTATTTGTCTGCTTCGTGAGCGTGCGCGTGCGCCATGTCTCTGTTCTCAGGGATGGTTTGAAAGGAATTGAACCCGTCGGTCACCGGTTTGCTGCGGACTGCGTCGTGTCGAAAAACGTGTAGGCGAGCGTGATTCTATCTATATCGGGCGGCAATTGGGGATCGATGATGAAGCGCACCGGCATGTCCCGGCCCTCGCCGGCGGCGAAGTGCTGGGGACTGAAGCAGAAGCACTCGGTCTTGTGGAAATACTTCGCCGCGCTCGACGGCGAGATGCTGGGCACGGCCTGGGCGACCGAGGCGACGCCGGTCAGGTTCCTGGCGTAGAACTCGGTGTCGTAGAGCTTGCCCGGATGCACCCGCAGCGTGCCGGCGAGCGGCCGGAAGTCGTAGCTGCCCACCGAGGCCGGCGAGGCGACGAACTCCACGGTGATCTCGCGCTTCGGGTCGACCGCCTCGTGGGCCACGACGGGCCCCGCCTTGGCATCGGCGTTGCCGATGCCGGTCACGCTGCAGAACACGCTGTACAGAGGGACCAGCGCCCAGCCGAAGGCGAAGCTGCCGGCGGCCATCAGGAGCAGGCGCCCCGTGAGGCTGCGATTGGCGCGCCGGCGCTCCTCGTTCATCCGTGGTGGCTGCGGTAGAAGGTCAGGGCGATGAAGCCGAAATAGAAGGCGAGCGCCAGCGACACCAGGATGAACACCAGGTGCCGGTGGCGCCGTCTCTCGGGGCTCGCCGTCGGACTCACTTGACGTCCGGGGCGACCGTGAAGCTGTGATACGGCGCGGGCGAGGGAAGGGTCCACTCGAGACCGTGCGGCGCCGCGCCGCCCCACACCTCGGCGGTGGCCTTGCTGCCGCCGCGCACGCTCTGGATGATCACGATGGCGAACAGGATCTGGGACAGCCCGAACCCGAAGCCGCCGATCGAGGACACCAT
>JAJXZV010000226.1 GCA_021779875.1 Pseudomonadota bacterium | reverse complement strand
CGCCTGCCCGATCAGCGCCGCGTCCCAGGGCATCACCGGCATGATCGTCACCTGTCCGAAGTACGAGTCCGACGGCGTGACCCTCTCGCCGCTCGCGGGTCAGGCGGTCATCGCCAACCTCATGCCGGGCCGCTTCGGCGTGATCGCGACCCCGGGCGCCGATCGCATCGCGCGCGGCGAGGAGTGGCTGCAGACCAACACCCTCGATGGACAGAAGGCGCACGACTCGTTCGTCAAGATCAGCGAGCCGAGCTACTTCCAGGAGTACGGCCCGGCGTCGTTCCACGTGAGCATCGGCTTCGCCAATCCGGCCATCATCAACTCACGCCACGCGGGCGTGTGCAACGGCACCGATCTGAACATCACCGGCACCAATTGCACCAACAAGATCATCGGCCGCGTGGTCGGCGAGCATCTGAGCCGCTCGCCCGATGAGCGCCTGTACGGCAGCGGCTCGCACGACACCTTCTACTGGACGCAGTGCTACGTGAGCTTCGGCGACCCGGACGGCGAGGACTTCGCCTTCACCAAGTGCGACGGCAACGGCAAATTCGAGCTCGACAACCTGCCGAACGGCTCCTGGCGCGTCACCACCTTCGATCAGTGGAACGACCAGCTGGTCGACGGCCTGTCGACGCCGGTCGGTCTGGGCGCCGGACTGCAGTCGAATTGTCCCGGCCCCAAGACCGGCCCGGGGGTCTGCGACATGGGCGACGTGGCCGCCACCCAGTGGCAGGCCAACATCTACACGCGCACCTTCATCGACGACAACGGGGATGGCGTCTCGCAGTCGAGCGAACTCGGCATTCCGTTCGCCAACGTCGCGGTGCGCATGCGCGACGGCAGCGTGGAGAACATGCTGCAGACCGATTTCAACGGCACGGCGAACTTCAACGAGACCTTCCCGCTGTTCAGCTGGTACGTGGTCGAGACCGACGTGACCCGCTACAAGAACACCGGCACGCACGTGGTGTACGACGTGGGCGGGCCCACCGACGGCTCGCCCTCCTGCGGGACGACCGGCTATCCGCCCTGCGGCAGCTCGACGATCGGCAAGTTCCTGGCGAACACCGCGGAGATGGTCTCGGTGCCCGCGAACCTGCGGGTTCCGGGCTCCGTGTACTGCGCGGGCGCCGATTGCACCGGCAAGTCCATCCGGAACGGGCCCGGCACGAGCGACCCGCCGAGCGCGTGCACCACCAGCCTGCCAAGCGGCAGCGCGACGAGCGTGACCACCTGCTCGCCCACCCTCTCGAGCGGACGCATCGACAATCCCTGGTCGGGCGCCGTCGAGGGCTGGCAGGGATTTTCCGGCCAGAACAACTTCCTGGAGTTCGGCAAGGAGCCGTACGTTGCGGGCGAGAACGGCGGCATCAAGGGCCACGTGGTCTATGCCTCGACCCGGCCGTTCGACGATCCGCAGCTGCTGGTGCAGACGCAGTGGGAACCGCTGGTGCCGCACGTGGTCATCAACCTCTACCAGGAGGGGGTCTCGACGGACGGCGTCACGCCGACGCTCACGCTGGTCGACACCACCCAGACCAGCAGCTGGGACGACTACGCGCAGGGCTTCCACCTCGGCGCCGACGGCGTCAGCCAGATCCCGAACATGAACTGCCCCGGCCAGGGCGCCGCCCCGGGTCTGGGCGTCACCAGCGCGATCCCGGATCTCTTCTTCTTCTCTCTTTACAACCAGCCGCAATACCTCGACCTCTACAACAACGTGCAGCACGGCACCGCGGGCGCGCCCACGCCCCTGCCCGCCAACTCGCAATTCAAGTGCTACGACGGCATGCACAACTGGAACCAGCTGCAGCCGGCGCCGTACGACGGCATGTACCAGTTCCCGAGCGTGGTCTCGGTCGACCCGACCACGGGCAAACCGAACGCGACCAACTGCAAGATCTGCGTCGCCAATCCGGTCAAGGCCCCGGACCTGTACGCGGGCCTGCCGATGCTGCCTCCCGGCAAGTACGTGGTGGAGGTGGTGGTGCCGCCGGGCTTCGAGCTGGTCAAGGAGGAGGACAAGAACATCCTCATCGGCGACAACTTCATCGCCCCGGTCTCGCAGCAGTTCGGCGCCCTGGGCAACATCTTCATCATTCCCGACCAGGCGTCGGTCGCGAGCCAGGCGAACGGCTACAACCTGCAGAACCCGACCCAGAGCCTCGGCGCGCAGCCGCGCACCTCCACGGTGCCGGGCTTCACCTTCGAGCCCGTGTGGCCGTGCGTGGGCGAGGCGCGCATCGTGCCGGACTACATCAGCCTGTATCCTCAGACCCATCAGGTGGCGCCGTTCGCCGGCGCGACCCGCAACCTCTGCGACCGCAAGGAGGTCACGCTCGGCGATCAGATGGGCGCCATCGCCAAGTTCTACGTGTATACCTCGGCGCACATCGCCAGCAAGTTCACCGGCGGCATCACCGACGACTACACCTCGGAATTCGACCCGTTCTCGCCGCAATTCGGCGAGAAGTTCTCGCCGCCCGACCTGCCGGTCTCGGTGCGCGACTGGGCGGGCAACGAGACCAACCGCGTCTACGCGGACCACTGGGGCGCCTACAACGGCATGACCTACTCCACCTGGGAGGTCAACCCGCCGAATCCGACCGGTTACTCGCCGACCATGATGGTCTTCTGCATGAACGACCCCGGCCCGATCCTCGACACCCGCATCGGCTCGGCGACCAACGGCAAGATGATCCCGGATCCGCTGTACACCCAGGGCTACAGCCAGTTCTGCTACGAGCTGCCCTTCATGCCGGGCACCACGCAGTACCTCGACACCCCCGTGGTCCCGACCTCCGCGTTCGCGGGCGCCGGTTACAACAACGTCGACTGCGACTACCCGGACGCAACGCCGGCGGTGGCCTCGGTGCTCAACAGCACCGCCGAGGCGGGCGCCAGCGGCGCGGGCATCCCGGCCCTGTCGGGACCGTGGGTGAGCGCCACCGGTCACTCGCTGACCATCAACGCGTTGGGCGACCAGCTGGTGCCGAACTACGCCTACTCGGGGCCCTCGGCCACCACCTTCCCGTTCAATCAGAAGAAAATCACGCGGCATTACGGGTTCGGCGCGCAATGCACATCGCCCACCGCCGGCAGCCCGGCCTGCAACACGGCCTCGCTGGTGACCATCGGCGGCGTGCCGGCGACCATCACCGGCTGGAGCGACACCCAGATCACGGTGACCGTGCCGGACGCGATGCCGGTCTGCGCCGTCCAGCAGCAGGCGCTCTACGGCGGCTCGCTCGCGCGCTGCGGTGAGCTCGTGATCACCGCCGGCAACGGCCGCCAGTCGGTGGACGCCGTCACGGTCACCGTGGGCGGCAAGACCCCGACCATCCTCGGGTCCGCCAAGCCGCTGCTGCAGAGCCAGACGGGCAGCATCCAGAACGCGATCGATGCGGCGGCGCCCGGCGACCTCATCATCGTGCCGCCCGGCGATTACGAGGAAATGGTGCTCATGTGGAAGCCGGTGCGGCTGCAGGGCGTGGGCGCGGCATCCGTGGTGCTCAACGCCAACACCCAGCCCGCCGGCAAGCTCGATCCGTGGCGGCGCGAGGTCAACTGCCTGTTCGGCCTGGCCCTCGACGGCGCGCCGATCAGCACCTCCCACTCATACGACCCCACGGGCACGTTCAAGTGCGGCAGCGGCGCCAACGGCGCGAACTTCACCGGCAGCGCGACCACGCTCCGATATTTCCAGCCGGCGACGCTGCCGGACGGCAGCCTCAACCCGCAGATCGACCGGCTGCCGCTCGAGGCGACGGTGGGCTGGGACGCGACCCTCAACGGCAATCTCGCCGAGCTGCTGCAGGAGCCGACCCTGATGGGTTCGCTCGAGGGCGCCGGCATCACCGTGCTGTCCAAGGGCGTGAACTTCCCCTCCAATCCGTTCGCGTCGGACATCTTCCCGACCGGCACCACGCTGCTCACCGCGGCGCAGTGCGGCGGCCGGTTCGCGAGCAACTTCTGGTGCAATCCGTCGCGCATCGACGGCATCACCCTCACCCAGAGCTCGCAGGGCGGCGGCGCCATCTTCGTACACGCCTGGGGCCACAATCTCGAGATCGCCAACAACCGCATCCGCGCCAATGCCGGCACGCTCTCCGGCGGCATCAACGTCGGCCAGGGCGAGCATCCCGGGGCGTACGTCGCGGGCAACGCGGCCAACGCGGCACCCGGCTCCTGCGAGCCGAACCTCGGTCCGGCGAACACCCTGCAGCCGTACTGCTTCGATATGAACGTCAACGTGCACCACAACGCGGTGTCGCTGAATTCCTCGACGGGGGACGAGCTGTTCTCGGCGACACCGGCGGGCGCCGGCGGGGTGAGCTTCTGCACCGGCTCGGACTACTACAAGTTCAACTACAACTGGGTGTGCGGGAACCTCAGCAGCGGCGACGGCGGCGGCTTCGGCCACATGGGCCTGACGTTCAACGGAGACATCGAGCACAACACCTTCCTGTTCAACCAGAGCTTGAATCCCACGATCCCGACGAACGGCGGCGGACTGATCATCATGGGCGCACCGGACGTCGATCCGCCCTGCGGCACCCTCACCGACGCCGACTGCGTGCCACCGCTCGGCTCGGTCGGGCCGACCGATGGGGTGGGCCCGGGACTGGTGATCAACGCGAACCTGATCTTGGGCAACGCGGCCGAGGCCGGCACGGGCGGCGGTATCGCCTTCCAGGGCGTGAACGGCACGGACGTGGTGACCTTCCCGACCCAGCCGAAGCGCTGGTATGCGCCGAAGGTCACCAACAACATCATCGCCAACAACGTCGCCGGCTGGGATGGCGCGGGCATCTCGCTGCTCGATGCGCTGAAGATCGACATCATCAACAACACCATCGTGTCGAACTCCACCACCGCGACCGCGGGCGTGCTGTTCAACACCCTGGGCGCGCCCTTGGCGAGCCAGCAGGGTCCGACCTGCACGGCGAACTGCGGCCAGATGTCGCAGCCGCAACCGGCCGGGCTGGTGAGCGAGCCGAACAGCGCAGTGCTCACGGCGAATCTGCCGGCGAGCCTCAACGTGATCTGTCCCGAGGCGCACTACGCGCCCGGCACCAAGGCGCTCAACGGCACCTGCCGCGTGGCCTCTTACCCCGAGCTGTACAACAACGTGATCTGGCAGAACAGCGCCTACGACATCGGCGTCGGCGCCCTGAGCCCGCAGTTCCAGCAGGCCACCATCTCCATGTACAACGCGTTCACCGGCATTCCGGCGCCCTCGCAGCCGGCGGCCGACGCCACCACGGCGAACGGGAACGGGGTGCTGATCAGCGGCGGCACGGGCGCCTGCGTGACGGCGAGCTTCTGGGATCTCGGGGTGCGCGGCGACACCGGTCCGACCAACCACGCCTCCGGCGTCACGCTCGCACCCATGTGGGGGGTGCTGACCGATGCGGGCGACTATCCGGGCCTCAACAACACCGCGAGCAATCCGACCTTCGTGAGCCAGTATTGCAACGGCTCGCGCCAGCCGCCGGAATTCGGCAGCTCCGGGTGGTCGGTGCCGCCGGGCATCTCGGATGCGACGGTGCCGAACCCGATATTCAGCCTGACGCCGGTGGCGACCGTCGACGAGGGCAACAACTGGGTGAACCTGCGCTGGGGTCCGCTGTCGCTGGTGAACCCGGTCACCCAGGCGGTGCTCGGCAATTATTCGCCGGCCGCCGGGTCGCCCGCGATCGACTACGTGCCCGCGAGCTCGCCGACCTACGCCGAGGCGCCCAGCCTCGACTTCTACGGCAACCCGCGCAAGACCGATCAGCACGTCGACGCCGGTGCCGTGGAGTTCCTGGACGGCGGCACCGCGGCGATCAGCCCGGCCGCCGCGGCCTTTCCGGTGACCTTCCCATTCCAGCGCAGCTCGGCCGTGGCGTTCACGGTCACCAATCGGAGCGCGGCGCCGCTGACCGGGGTCGGCCAGGGAGCGCTCAGCGGCGCCAACGCCGCGGACTGGACCGTCACGCCGTTTT
>JAJXZV010000042.1 GCA_021779875.1 Pseudomonadota bacterium | reverse complement strand
CTGCTCAACCTCGCTACCCAGGACACCTACCGCCACCTCGCCGGGATCGCGGGCGAGGCGGCGGCAACAACCCGAACGGAGGTACAACCCGATGGCACGGATAACTGACGGCGAAGTGGCGTTCAGCCGCTCGCGCAAGATGGCCGACTACGAAAACGCGAAGGCGGATGCCCGTCTCGTGTTTCAGGTCGGCGAGGACGAAGACTTTACGCAGGTCTTCGCGTACGCCAGCGACTTTGTGGTCGCCGAGGCGCATCGCATGGTCGGGCTCAAGTCGCCGATCCCGGCACCCGTCGCCGCACGCACGGTTGCGGTTGCGGTTGCGCCGGTCGCCGCCCCCGTCACCGAGGCCGCCGCGCCGGCGGCCGACGCTGCCCCGGCTGCGACTGAGCCCCGCCGTCGTCCCGGTCGGCCGCCGAAGGTAAAGCCCGTCGAGACGGCCGCGGCTGCGGCCAGCATGGACGAAGAGGACGCTGCCGCTGGCAATGACCCGGCCGCAGACGTGACGGGTGCGCAACCCGCAGCGCCTGCGGCTGAGCCCGCGGTCGCTGGCATCATGGACGACCTCGACGCGCCGGCGCCGTCTCTCATCAGCGACGACGATCTGATGAAGGCGATCACCGAGCGCAACGCGGAACTCCAGAACCCGCTCCTCATCCGGGAGCTGGTGGCCAAGTACGTGACGGCGCCGAAGCGCGCGCGGGATATCCCGCAGGAGCAGCGCCAGGCGTTCATCAGCAGCCTTCGGGAGTTGAAGTAGCCATGTCCGATGAGCAGCAGCCCCATTCCGTCAAAGGGCCGTCCAGTGCCGAGCGGTGGCTGAACTGTGGGGGCTCGACCCACATTATTCAGGCGCTCAAGCTGAACGAAGGCGAGGACACGGAGGACGGCCCGGAGTACCGGCGGGAGGGGACTGCTGCTCACGCCTTGGCCACCATCTGCCTGCGCAACGGCCAGGAGCCGTGGGAATATGCGGGCCTCGAGATGTGCGGCGCGAAGGTAAACCCCGAGATGGTGGAGGCGGTGCAGACCTACGTGGACGTGTGCCGCGGCGTCCAGACCCCGGCCACGCGCCATACGTACATCGAGCAGCGTCTCGGCGACCCGGCTCATCCCGAGTTTTTCGGCACCCTCGACTTCGCGGCCGTCGGGCATATCTCGGCCGACATCGTGGATTTCAAGTATGGGCGCGGCATCCGGGTGGGGATCGAATGGAACCCCCAGCTCATGTGCTACGCCTACCTGCTCCTGATGCGCCACCCCGAGATCACCCAGATCGGGATGCGCATCGTGCAGCCGCGCCTCGGAAACGACGGCAGCGAGCACTTCTTCCTGCTGGCCGATGCCGTGCGCCGGTGGGCCGACGAACACTTGCTGCCCGTCCTGATGGGCGTCGGGCATGTGGCCGACCTCGTGCCGGGCGAGCATTGCCGCTTCTGCCCCGCCAAGCTGCACTGCCCGGCGCTGACCGGCATCTTCGAGGTGCTGGCGAACGCGAAGGCGGCGGCCGTCAAAGAGATGACGCCCGAGATCCTGGCCGCGCACTGCGACCAGATCGAAGCCGTGAACATCTACATCGCCGCGCTCAAGGACGAGCGCATGCGGCGCCTCAGCGCCGGCGATCCGGTGCCGCGCTGGAAGCTCGTCGCGCTCAAGGCCAATCGCGTGTATCGCGCGGGCGTCGAGGCGATCTTCCGCGAGAAGTTCGGCAAGCGCGCCTACTCCAAGCCCGAGCTGCTGTCGCCGGCCCAGATGGAAAAGCTGGGAGACGAGGCCGCCGCAATGGTGGCCGAGCACTCCTACAAGCCGGACAAGGGCTTCACATGCGCGCCGGTGTCCGACCCGCGGCCGGCCATCGTGATCCGCAAGGCATCCGAGACGTTCGCCAGTGCGGCGCCCGCGGAAGAGGAGTTCTAGCGCCATGGAAAGGGTCGTTTTCCCGGCCGTCTCGGCGGTCCTTTGCGTCGGCGCCGCGGGCGGCTACTTGCTCGTGGCGGACTATGCCCGCGCCGTCTACTGGACATGCGCGGCCATCATGACTATTGTCGTGACCTTCGGTATCTGACGCAGGCAATCTCGCCGGCGTATGAAAAGGGGGTTTCCCTTATGACTGACACGAAAACCGAGCCGGTTCTGTTCACCATGACGGTTCCCGGCATCCTCGTCTTCCCCGCGCTCTTCGAGCCCAAGGCGTTCATGCGCAACGGCAAGCCGACCGGCGAGCAGAAGTACGTGGCGAAGTTCCTTCTCGAGCCCAACGACCCGGATATCGGTGTCCTCAAGGGGCTGCTCAAGCAGGTAGCCGCGGCGCGCTGGCCGGGGCGCCAGCTCACCGGGCTCTCGTGGCCGCTGTCCGACGGCACCAAGATCGCTGACGACGCCCAGGCGAAGGACAAGGACCACAAGGACCGCTACGACTTCATGCGCGGCAAGGTGATGCTCACCGGGCGCAGCAAGTACCCCGCTTCGCTCGCGGCCATCGTCGGTGGCCGCATCGTGGACGTGGTGGACGCCAACCGCGCCACGCTCAAGGACAAGTTCTTCTTCGGCGCCGAGGCGATGGGCTCGTTCAACCTCGTGGCCTTCGAGGGGGGCAACGGCCCGGACGGCGTGACGGCTTACCTGAACAGCGTGCTGGTGAACGGCAAGGGCACCCAGATCGGGGGCCAACGCAAGTCCGCCAGTGAGACCTTCCGCGGCTACGCCGGCGCGATGTCGGGCACCGACCCGACGGAGGGCTCGACCGCGGGGACACTGGACGACGAAATCCCGTTCTGACGCCGCCCAGAACAGGATCGGGAGGAGCGCCGCCCCAGAAAGACCCGGCGCTCCTCCCGCTTTCACCATGACATTTCGCCTCATCGTACCCGACTTCGAGACGCTGAGCCCGACGGAGCTGTCCGTGGCCGGCGCCTGGCGCTACGCCGAGGACCCGGCAACCGAGGTGCTGTGCCTCGCGTGGACGCTGGACGGCCAGCTCATGAGCCCGTGGGTTCCAAACGACATGGTGGTGGGGGCCGCGCTCCGCGCGCTGGCCGAGGACCCGGAGACGATCTGGGTTGCCCACAACGCGGCCTTCGAGAAAGCGATCTGGCGCAACATCATGGTGCCGCGCTATGGGTTTCCGCCCATCCCCAACTCCCGCTGGCGCGACACGATGGCCAGCGCGGCTATGCTCGGGCTGCCGCTCGGTCTTGACCAGTGCGCGCAGGCGCTGCGCGTCCCCAACCAAAAGGACAGTGAGGGCTCCGCGCTGGTGCGCAAGCTCAACCGCCAGTACGTGAAGTCGCCTTGGGACCGCCCGGCCATCCCGCCGGAGACGGTGCACCGCATCACGGAGTATTGCGAGCGCGATGTGATCGCCCAGACGGATCTCGTGCAGGCGATGCCGCCGCTGCCGCCCGGCGAGCTGAACGTGTGGCTACTCGACCAGCGCGTGAACGAGCGCGGGGTGCGGCTGGACGAGCCCTTTATCCGGGCGTGCCAGCGCATCGTGGACGGCGCGATCGCCCCGATGGCCGCGGAGTTCCATGCCCTCACCGGGCTGAATGTCACGCAGACACAGGCGCTTCTAGCCTGGTGCCATGAGCATGGCGCGCCCAAGCTGCCGAACCTCCAGAAGCTCACGCTTCGGCGGGCGCTCGGCCCCAGCGCGGCGCTCATCGACGATGGCGAGGAACCCGAGGACGACGAAGAGGATGCCGTGGAAGTCGGGCCGCTGCCGCCTGACGTGGCGCGGGCATTGACCATCCGCATGATCGCGGGCTCCTCGAGCATCAAGAAGCTGCCGTCCATGCTGGGCTGCATCGGCCGCGACGGCCGCGCCCGCGGGGCGGTTCAGTACCACGGCGCGGCCACTGGCCGCTGGGCCGGCCGCCTCTTCCAGCCGCAGAACTTCCCGCGTCCCGTCGGCGTGATGGAGGGCGTCCACCACGACCCCGAGACATTGGTGGCCTTCCTCAAGACGGCGGAGCCGGACCTGGTGCAGGCGGTCCTCGGCTCGCCCATCGAGGTCGTCGTGTCCGCGCTGCGCCACGCGATCACCGCTGACCGCGAGCACGTTCGGCGCGTCCTGTGCGCCGCGGACTTTGCCCAGATCGAAGCTCGCACCGTTCTCGCACTCGCCGGCCAGCACGACAAGACGGCCCTGATGGCGAGTGGCCAGTCGCCGTACCTCGACATGGGGGCGACGATATTCGGGCGACCGATCTCGAAGAAGGACGACCCTTCCGAGTACCAGACTTCCAAGAATACAGTCCTCGGCTGCGGTTTTCAGATGGGCAAGAAGACCTACTACGACCGCTACGGCAAAGCCAACGGGCAGACGATGGAGCAGTGCGAAGAGGCCATCTGGGCCTACCGCCGCGACTGGGCGCCCCAGGTCCCAAAGCTGTGGCAGGGGCTCGAGGACGCCGCCTTTGACGTGGCGTACCGGCGCAAGGTGAGCGCCGAGTTCGCTGGCTGCGAGTACCGCCTCGAGGACAAGTGGATGACGTGCCGCCTGCCGAGCGGCCGGAAGCTCTGGTACTTCTCGCCCCAGCAGTGCCGCAAGGCCATGCCGTGGGTCAAGGACGACATCCGCGACGCCTGGCGCTTCCTCGCCCGCAAGAACGGGCGCGTGCGGCCCGTATACGCCTACGGCGGCCTGCTCACCGAGAACGTGGTGCAGGCGCTTGCTCGGGACCTGATGGCCGCTGCGATGTTCCGGTGCGAGAAGAACGGCTACCCCGTGGTCTTGACAGTCCACGACGAGATCGTTACGGAACCCGAGGAAGCCCACGCCGACCCCGCCGAGCTGGTCCAGATCATGAGCGAACTCCCCGCATGGGGCCGCGCGCTCCAGATCCCCGTGGCCGCCGAACCCTGGATTGGAACGAGGTACCAGAAATGACTGTCCCCCGCGTGCTCGCCTTCGACCTCGGCACGCACATGGCGGCGTGCTGGAACTACCACACAAAGCCTCCGCTCATGGTGGAGGTGGCCTCGTGGACGCTCCAGGGCTACAACCGCCCCGAGAAGCTGGCGTACCTCGGGACCCATGTGCTCGTCCTCATGAAGAACATGTGGGTCGGTGGGTGGCGGCCGGACGTGGTGTTCTACGAGCGCCCCTTTGCCCGGGGCTTCCACGCCACCCGGATGCTGTGGGGCATCGCAGGCATCCTCGAAGCGTGGGCCGCGCGCGAGGAACTGCCCGTCGTCGATATGCCGCCGGGCACGATCAAGGCGTGGGCCACTGGCAAGGGCGGCGCCAAAAAGGAAGCGATGATTGAGGCCGCCGCGTCCATGGGCTACCCTGGCGCGGACGAACACGAGGCGGACGCATGGTGCGCCCGCGCGTACGCCGCCGCCAATGTCGAATGGGAGTAGTCCGATGCCCGAGGCACTTACCGACGCCGAGCTGCGCGAGACCCTTCGGTTGCTCGAGGAGCACGACCATAACGCCGCTGCGACCGCCGCCGCGCTGGGTGTGTCCCCGACCACCATCCGCCAACGGCGCGCGCTCATCAAGGCGCGGGGCATCACGCTCACCGGCGCCAAGCCCTCTTCCAATGACGAGGTGGCGCGCCTGCGCACGAAGCTCGCGGTGGCCGAGAAGGAACTGCGCGAGATCGTCCGCGACCGGGTGACGGCGCAGGAGATCCGCGAACAGCTCTACGGCCTCGCGAACCTGACCCCCGAGCCGCCCAAGTGGCTGTTCGAGAAGCGCGTGCCCGGCAGCCCGGGCGTGCCCATGACGCTCTGGTCGGACTGGCACTACGGCGAGGTGGTGGACCCCGATCAGATGGGCGGCCAAAACGCCTTCAACCGGGCGATCGCGTCTTCAAAGCAGCGCCGGTACTCCATCAACCAATTCCCATTCTTGTTCCGCCGCCGTCAGGCGGCTTATTAGCGGGTCTTTATGTCTGCCTTCTCGCGTCTGCCGAATGAAGGCTACGAAACGGTGCGCCCAATGATGCCTGGATGTGTCACGCAAATGGCTGAAGCTCGCCAGCACATTGCCGATGACAATGCCGTC
>JAJXZV010000002.1 GCA_021779875.1 Pseudomonadota bacterium | reverse complement strand
AGCCCGACGATTAAGTCAAGGAATCCGGCGACCCAGATGCACATTCATCGCACGTGGTTCGCCGGGCGTGACCCGCGCCGCGGCCGCGCGCGCGGCATCGGCGGATTGTCAGATATAAAACTTCGAAAAATCCGTTCTTTACATTTTATATTAAAAGTAAATTCTCTGCACGCGGCGCGCGCCGCCGGATCGCGGGCGCGCCGCCGTCCCCGCCGCGACGGCAGCCTCAGGCCGACTTCGCGACTCCTGCGCCGAGCACACGCTGCAGGCGCTTCAAGGCCTCGGCGAGCGTCTGCAGGCTGCAGGCGAAGGAGATGCGCATGTGGTTCGGCGCGCCGAATCCCGAGCCCGGGACCACCGCGACGCCTGCTTCGACGAGCAGGAATTCGGCGAAGGCGTTGTCGTCCTTGAGGCCGAGCTTGCGCATGGCGCCTTCGACGTTGGCGAAGGCGTAGAAGGTGCCGGCCCCCGGGAGGCAGGACACGCCCGGCAGGGCGTTCAGTCCCGCCACGACGAAATCGTGCCGTTCCTTGAAGGCCTTGTTCATCTGCGCGACGCAGCTCTGATCGCCGTTCAGGGCGACGGTCGCGGCGCGCTGCGAAATGCTCGAGGCATTCGAGGTGGACTGGCCCTGGATGGTGCTCATGGCGGTGACCAGGTCCCTCGGTGCGCCGCAGTAACCGATGCGCCAGCCGGTCATCGCGTAGGCCTTGGAGACGCCGTTGATGGTGACGGTGCGGTCATAGAGCTGCGGATTCGCCTGGGCGAAGCTGGTGAACGGCTCGGGTGCCCAGTAGATGTGCTCGTACATCTCGTCCGAGGCGATCACCACGCGCGGATGGTCGTCGAGCACCTTGCCGAGCGCCTGCAGTTCCGCCCGGGTGTAGGCGGCGCCGGTGGGGTTGCTCGGGCTGTTGATGAACAGCAGCTTGGTGCGCGGGGTCATGGCGGCGGCGAGCTGCCGCGGCGTGATCTTGTACCCCTGCTCGGGGCCCGCGTTCACGAACACCGGCACCCCGTCGGCCAGCAGGGCCATGTCCGGATAGGACACCCAGTAGGGCGCCGGGATGACGCATTCATCGCCCGGGTCGAGGAGCGCCGCGCACACGTTGAAACAGGTCTGCTTGGCGCCCGAGGAGACGATGATCTGCGAGCGGTCGTAGGTCAGGTCGTTGTCGCGCTTGAACTTCGCGACGATCGCGTCCTTCAGCTCCACGGTGCCGTCGACCGCGGTGTAGCGGGTCACGCCCTTGCGGATGGCCTCGACGCCGGCATCGGCGATGTGCGTCGGGGTGTCGAAGTCCGGCTCTCCGGCGCCCAAGCCGATGATGTCCTTGCCTTCGGCCTTGAGCTTCGCGGCGCGGGCGGTGACCGCCAGGGTGGGGGAGGGTTTGACCTTCTGGACTCGCTTGGATAGGGACGCGGGCAAGGGGGAGATCCTCGTGACGGGGGGGAATTGGGGGCGGCGGCAGTGTACGAAATATGCCCCTGCGCCGCCAACCTCGTGGCGCGGCGCGGTCCGTGCGAGAATCGGCAGGATGCGATTCGAGTTGTACGCGGATTACGCGCCGGCGGGCGACCAGCCGCAGGCGATCGCGCAGCTGGTGGACGGGCTCGGGAGCGGGCTCGCGCACCAGACGCTGCTCGGCGTGACCGGCTCGGGCAAGACCTACACGATCGCGAACGTGATCGAACGGCTGCAGCGGCCGACGATGGTGCTCGCCCACAACAAGACCCTGGCGGCCCAGCTCTACGGGGAGTTCAAGACGTTCTTCCCGAAGAACGCGGTCGAGTACTTCGTGTCGTACTACGACTACTACCAGCCGGAGGCGTACGTGCCCGCCTCGGACACCTTCATCGAGAAGGACGCCTCCATCAACGAGCACATCGAGCAGATGCGCCTGTCCGCGACCAAGGCGCTGCTCGAGCGGCCGGACTCGATCATCGTCGCGACCGTCTCCTCGATCTACGGCCTGGGCGATCCGCAGGCCTACCTCAGCATGGTGCTGCACCTGTCGCGCGGCGATCGGCTCGATCAGCGCAAGCTCCTGCGCCGCCTCGCCGACATGCAGTACACGCGCAACGAAATCGACCTGCAGCAGGGCACGTACCGCGTGCGCGGCGACGTCATCGACATCTTCCCGGCCGAGTCCGAGCGCGACGCGGTGCGGGTGGAGTTGTTCGACGACGAGGTTGAGTCCCTGAGCTACTTCGACCCGCTCACCGGCGAGGTGCTGCGCAAGGTGCCGCGCCTCACGGTCTACCCCTCGACGCACTACGTGACCCCGAAGGAGCGGATCCACGCGGCGGTCGAGCAGATCCGCGAGGAGCTGCGGGCCCGGCTGCTCGAGCTGCACGCCGCCAACAAGCTGGTGGAGGCGCAGCGCCTGCAGCAGCGCACCACCTTCGACCTCGAGATGATGAACGAGGTGGGCTACTGCGCCGGCATCGAGAACTACTCGCGCTACTTGAGCGGCCGGCAGGCGGGGGAGCCGCCGCCATGCCTGTTCGATTACCTGCCGCAGAACGCGCTGCTCGTGATCGACGAGAGCCACCAGACGATCCCGCAGCTCGGCGCCATGTACAAGGGCGACCGCTCGCGCAAGGAGACGCTGGTCGAGTACGGCTTTCGCCTGCCCTCGGCGCTGGACAACCGGCCGCTGCGCTTCGAGGAGTTCGAGCAGCTCGCGCCGCAGGCGATCTACGTGTCGGCGACGCCGGGCGCGTACGAGAAGCGGCTGTCCGGCCAGGTCGTCGAGCAGGTGGTGCGCCCCACGGGACTGGTCGATCCGGTGGTCGAGATCCGCCCGGTGCGCGCCCAGATCGACGATCTTCTTTCGGAGATCCGGCTGCGCACCCTGGCCGGGGAGCGCGTGCTGGTGACGACGCTCACCAAGCGGATGGCGGAGGACCTGACCGAGTACCTCGACGAGCACGGCGTCAAGGTGCGCTACCTGCATTCGGACGTGGAGACGGTCGAGCGCTCGGAGATCATCCGCGACCTGCGGCTGGGCAAGTTCGACGTGATCGTCGGCATCAACCTGCTGCGCGAGGGCCTCGACATGCCCGAGGTGTCGCTGGTCGCGATTCTCGACGCCGATAAGGAGGGCTTCCTGCGCTCCGAGGGCTCGTTGATCCAGACCATCGGGCGGGCCGCGCGCAACGTGAGGGGCAAGGCGATCCTCTATGCGGACCAGCGCACCGGCTCGATCGAGCGCGCCATCGCCGAGACCGAGCGCCGCCGCGCGAAGCAGCTCGAATTCAACGCCGAGCACGGCATCACGCCGCGCTCCATCGTCAAGGCGGTGACCGACGTGATGGAGGGTGCGCGCGCGGTGCCGGAGGGCGGGTCCGCGGAACCCGGCGCCGGGCCGGCCGCGCTCGCCCCGGAGCAGGCGGCTCGCCGGATCAAGAAGCTCGAAGCGGACATGATGAAGCATGCCCGCAACTTGGAATTCGAACAGGCGGCGCGAATACGCGATGAGATACAAAGGCTTCGGCAAGCGGCGTTCGGTGCGCCGGCGTCACTGGCCGGCTAGGATGAACCGCGACGTGTCGCAGGTCGAACAGTCGCCCATGGATTCTCCGAACGGTTCGGACGATCTGGAGCGCACCGATGAGCTGCCGATCCTCGCGCTCGCGGTGGATCCGGACGTGGGCGATGACGCGGTGCCCATGCCGCCGCCGCGTCCGGCCGCGGCGCGCCGCGAGCGCACGCCGGAGGAACTGATCGAGCGGGTCTCGGCGCAGCTCGAGGCGCAGCGCGCCGCGCTCGACAGCCTGCGCCAGGCCGGCAAGGCGCAGGCGCACGGCACCGAGACCGCGCTGGCGGGCCTGGCGGGGCGGCTCGAGGCGGTCGAGCGCGCGCAGGCCATCCTGGCCGGCCACGATTCGAGCCAGCGCTCGGCGCAGGAGCACCTGAGCCAGGAACTGGCGACGCTGCGCGCCATGATCGAGCGGCTGGATGCGCGTCTCGCGGAGGTGGTGCCGGCGCCGGCCGGGGCGGAGCCGCACGACGCGCCGCCCGTGGCCGCCGCCGAACCGGGCGTCCCGGCCGCGGGGCCGGCGGCCGATTACGTCGCCGAGCTGGTGCGCATCGACGGCGATCATCCGATCACCCACGTGCTCGAACGCCGCACCCGGATCGGCCGGGCCGCGGGCTGCGAGCTCACCATCGACTCCTCCTCGGTCAGCCGTCACCACGCGGTGCTGCGGCTCGGGTCGCGCGACGCCATCATCGAGGACCTGAACAGCACCAACGGCGTGCTGGTCAACGGGCGGCGGGTGTCGCGCCAGCTGCTGCATCATGGGGACCTGGTGGTCATCGGCGAGATCCAGTTCCGGTTCGTCCGCCGGCTGGCCGGGACCCCGGGGCAGGCGCCGGGATGACCCTGGCGCGGCGACCGCGAATCCGGTATCGTTCGCGCCCTCCGTGCGCGCTTAGCTCAGCGGTAGAGCATCACCTTGACATGGTGGGGGTCAGTGGTTCGATCCCACTAGCGCGCACCACTTTCGATGGTTGACACAGCGCCATGCCCGTAATCACTCTGCCGGACGGAAGCCAGCGACATTTCGACCGCGCGGTGAGCCTCATGGAAGTGGCGGCGGCCATCGGGCCCGGGCTCGCCAAGGCGGCGCTCGCGGGCAAGGTCGACGGCAAGCTGGTCGACACCTCCACCCTGATCGACCGCGACGCGGCGGTGAGCATCGTCACCGATCGGGATCCGGAGGGCCTGGAGATCATCCGTCACTCGACGGCGCACCTTCTCGCGAACGCCGTGCAGGACCTGTTCCCCGAGGCGCAGGTGACCATCGGCCCGGTCATCGAGGACGGCTTCTTCTACGATTTCGCGTACAAGCGGCCCTTCTCCACCGAGGATCTCGCCGCCATCGAGAAGCGCATGGCGGAGATCGCCGCGCAGGACGTGCCCGTGCACCGGCGGGTGCTGCCGCGCGAGTCCGCGATCGAGCATTTCGAGGCGATCGGCGAGCACTACAAGGCCGAGATCATCGGCGCCATCCCCGCCGGCGAGCAGATCAGCCTGTACGGGCAGGGCGACTGGGAGGACCTGTGCCGCGGGCCGCACGTGCCGAGCACCGGCAAGCTCAAGGCCTTCAAGCTGATGAAGGTGGCCGGCGCCTACTGGCGCGGCGATTCGCGCAACGAAATGCTGCAGCGGATCTACGGCACCGCCTGGCCGAACGAGAAGCAGCTCAAGGACTACCTGACGCGCCTCGAGGAGGCGGAGAAGCGCGACCACCGGCGCATCGGCAAGGAACTCGACCTGTTCCACCTGCAGGAGGAGGCGCCCGGGGCGGTGTTCTGGCACCCCAAGGGCTGGGCGCTGTTCCAGCAGCTGATCGCCTACATGCGCGAGCGCCAGGCCGCGGCCGGCTACCAGGAAGTGAACACGCCGGAGATCATGGACCGGGAACTGTGGGTGCAGTCCGGCCACGTCGAGAAGTTCGGCGAGAACATGTTCATGACGCGCACGCCCGACGAGCGCACCTTCGCGATCAAGCCCATGAACTGTCCGGGCCACATCCAGGTGTTCAACCAGGGCCTGCGCAGCTATCGCGAGCTGCCGCTGCGCATCGCGGAATTCGGCAAGGTGCACCGCTACGAGCCGTCGGGCGCGCTGCACGGGCTGATGCGGGTGCGCGCCTTCACGCAGGACGATGCGCACCTGTTCTGCACGGCGGACCAGATCACCGAGGAGTCGGTGAAGGTCACCGAGCTGATCCTCGGCATCTACCGCGACTTCGGCTTCACCGACGTGCGCATCAAGTTCTCCGACCGGCCGCCGAAGCGCGTCGGGTCGGATGCGATCTGGGACAAGGCCGAGGCGGCCCTGAAGCAGGCGGCGGCGGCGGCCGGCATCGAGACCACGCTCAACCCGGGCGAGGGGGCGTTCTACGGACCGAAGCTCGAGTTCGTGCTGCGCGACGCCATCGGCCGGGACTGGCAGTGCGGCACCCTGCAGGTGGACTTGAACCTGCCGGAACGCCTGGGGGCGA
>JAJXZV010000257.1 GCA_021779875.1 Pseudomonadota bacterium | reverse complement strand
CTGCTCGGCAGGTCCCCGGCGCAATGGCAGGCGCCGGCGCTCGAACTCGCCCAGTTCGAGCTGCCGGCCGAGCTGCCCCTCGTGCTGCCCTCGCAGCTGGTCCGGCGGCGGCCCGACGTGCTCGCGGCCGAGGCGCAGGTGCACGCCCGGACGGCGGGCATCGGCATCGCGACCGGACAGCTCCTGCCGAGCATCGAGCTGTCGGCATCGGTCGCCACCGCTTCGCTCACCCCGGGCGGACTGTTCGGCGCGCAGAGCGGCGTGTGGGCGCTCGCGGCCGGCCTGACGACCCCGATCTTCCACGGCGGCGCCCTCGCGGCCGAGCGGCGGCAGAGCATCGAAGCGCTGCGCGCCGCGCTCGCCCTCTACCAATCGACCGTGCTCGCGGCGTTCGGCCAGGTGATCGACACGCTGCGCGCGCTCGGCCACGACACCGAACTGCTCGACGCCGAGCGGCGCGCGCTCGACGCCGCCGACGCCGCGTTGGTCCTCGAACGCGCGAGCTACGCGGCCGGCCGGACCAGCCTGCTGCGGCTGCTCGACCGCGAGCGCGCCTTGCAGCGGGCACGCATCGGCTACGCGAGCGCCACCGCGCAGCGCTACGTCGACGACGCGCAGCTGCTGGTCGCCCTCGGCGGCGGCTGGTGGCAGGATCCCGCCCAGCCGGGCGGTGAAGCCGCCGCGGAGTCCGGCCCGTGAAGAAGCCGCCTCGGGGGCTCGTCGCCATCGCGGCGGTGGTGCTGGTCGCCGGCGCGATCTGGCTGTACGAGCGGCTGCACGGCCGCGCCGACGACTCGGTGCTGACCCTCTACGGCAACGTCGACATCCGGGAGGCCCAGCCGGCGTTCAACGACACCGGCCCGGTGACCCGGATGCTGGTGGTCGAGGGCGCTCGCGTCAAGCGCGGCGATCTGCTGGCCGAGATCGACGACTCGCGCTACGCGGCGCGCCTCGCCCAGGCGCGCGCCCAGGCCGAGAACGCCCGGGCCGTGCTCGACCGGCTCGAGCACGGTTCGCGCCCGGAGGAGATCGCACAGGCCAGGGCGACCATGGCGGGACTGCAGGCGCTGTACGAGAACGACCAGACGCTGTACGAGCGCACGGTGACGCTCCTGTCGCAGGGGGTGGCGACGACCGAGGATCGCGACAACGCGCAGGCGGCGCTGCGCTCCGCGCGCGAAGCCTATCAGGCGGCCCGGCAGAATTACCTGCTGGCGGTGAAGGGCCCGCGCGTGGAGGACATCGAGGCCGCGCGGCGCGCCCACGCGGCCGCCGCCGCCGCCGTGGCGTTCGCCGAGCGCGAATTCGCCGATACGCGGCTCTATGCGCCTTCGGACGGCGTGATCGAGGACCGCATCCTCGAGCCGGGCGACATGGCCTCGCCGGGCACCCCGGTGTACACGATGGCGCAGTTGGAGCCCCTGTGGGTGCGCGCCTACGTGCCCGAGACCCGTCTCGGCCGCATCCGGCCGGGAATGCCCGCGCAGATCAGCACCGACAGCTTCCCGGGACGGCGCTACCCGGGCTGGGTCGGATACCTGTCGCCCACGGCCGAGTTCACCCCGAAGACCGTGGAGAGCCCGGACCTCAGGACCCGGCTCGTCTACCAGGTGCGCGTCTACGCCTGCGATCCGCGCGGCGAGCTCAGGCTCGGGATGCCCGCGACCGTGAGCATCGATCTGCGGCCGCCGGCCGCGGCCGCGCCCGACCGCGCACCGCCCTCGAACTGCGGCGCCGCCGATGCCGATCACCCCTGAGGACCGGCCGGCGCTGGAACTGTCGCGCGTGACCCGCCGGTTTCGCGCCGCCGGCCGCACCGTCGCGGCGGTCGATGCGCTCAGCGCGCGCATCGAGCGCGGCACCGTCACCGGCCTGGTGGGACCGGATGGCGCCGGCAAGACCACGCTGATGCGGCTGTGCACCGGCCTGCTGCTGCCCGACGAGGGCCGCGTCGAGCTGTTCGGCATCGACGTCGCCCGCCGGCCCGAGGACGTGCGCGCGCGGATCGCCTACATGCCCCAGCGCTTCGGGTTGTACGAGGACTTGAGCGTGCTCGAGAACCTGGAATTGTACGCGCGGCTGCAGGGTGTCCCGGCGATCCAGCATGCCGCGCGTTTCGAGGAGCTGCTGCACATGACCGGGCTCGGGCCCTTCCTCGGACGTCTCGCGGGCCGGCTCTCCGGCGGCATGAAGCAGAAGCTCGGTCTCGCCTGCACGCTGGTCCAGGTCCCCGAGATGCTCTTCCTGGACGAGCCCACGGTGGGCGTCGATCCGGTGTCGCGGCGCGAGTTGTGGGCGATCGTCGATGCGCTGGTGCGTACCTCGGGCGTGACCGTGCTGCTCAGCACCTCGTATCTCGACGAGGCCGAACGCTGCGCCTCGGTGCTGCTCATGCACGAGGGCCGGCTGCTCGAGTCGGCGGATCCGGCGTCGCTCACGGCCCCGATGACGGGACGCTGCTTTCGCGCATCGGCCCCCGGAATGGACACGCGTCGCCTGCACGCGCTGCTGGCGCGGTCCCCCGGGATCATGGACGCCACCATCCAAGGCGGACACGTGCGCCTGGTCACGCGCGCCGCCGGCACGCCGCCGCCCTCGAGGATCCCCGAGGCGCGGAATCTCGCGGTCGAACCGGTGGCCCCGAGGCTCGAGGACGCCTTCGTCGCCCGCCTGCTGGAGCAGGCCGCCTCGCCTGAGCCGCCGCCCACGCCCGCGTCCACGCCCACGCCCGCGTCCACGGCCACGGCCCGCGAGCCGGCCGCGGACGTGGTCATCTCCGCGGACCGTCTGACCCGCCGCTTCGGCGACTTCACCGCGGTCGATGCCGTGTCCTTCGAGGTCCGCCGGGGCGAGATCTTCGGACTGCTCGGCGCGAACGGCGCCGGCAAATCGACCACGTTCCGCATGCTCTGCGGTCTGCTGCCGCCCACCGCCGGCGCCTTGCGCGTGGCCGGGTTCGATCTGCGGCGCGCCGCCGGCGCGGCGCGCGGACGGATCGGCTACATGGCCCAGCGGTTCTCCCTGTACGGAGATTTGTCGCCGCGGCAGAACCTCACGTTCTTCAGCAGCGCCTACCGCCTGCGCGGGGCGCGCCAGCAGGAGCGCATCGGCTGGGCCCTGCGCGAATTCGGCCTTCAACCGATGGCCGACGCCGCGAGCCGCGACCTGCCGCTCGGCTACAAGCAGCGCCTGGCGCTCGCCTGCGCGCTGATGCACGAGCCCGACATCCTGTTCCTGGACGAGCCGACCTCCGGCGTCGACCCGCTGGCGCGCCGCGAGTTCTGGCGGCGCATCCACGCGCTGGCCGGGCACGGCGTGACCGTGCTGGTGACCACCCACTTCATGGAGGAAGCCGAATACTGCGACCGCCTCATCATCCTCTCCCAGGGGGGGATCATCGCCGCGGGTGACTCGGAGCGCCTCAAGGCCCTCGCCCGCAGCGCCCAGCTCCCGAATCCCACCATGGAGGACGCCTTCATCGCCGTGCTCGAGGGCGCCGCGGGCGCGCGGGCCGCATGAGCGCCGCCGGCGTGCGCCTGACCGCATTGCTGCGCAAGGAGGCGCTGCAGATCATGCGCGATCCGTCCGCGCTCGCCATCGCCTTCGCGCTGCCGGCATTCCTGCTGTTCATCTTCGGCTACGGCGTCACGCTCGACGCCAAGGAAGTGCCGCTCGGGGTGGTGGTCGAGCGGCCGAGCGCCGACACCGCGGCATTCGAGGGCAAGCTGCGCCAGTCGCCCTACTTCGAGACCACCGAATATCGGGACTTCGCCGCCGCCGAGCGGGCCCTCGAGGCGCACGAGATCAACGGCATCGTCTGGCTGCGCGAGGATTTCTCCCGCCGCATGCGTTCTTCGCGCGGCGCCACGATCGGCGCCATCCTCAACGGGGTGGACGCCAACAGCGCGCGCATCGTCGAGGGCTATCTGCAGCAGGCCTGGGCCGCGTGGCTCGCCGACGCCGCGCGCCCGGGCGGCCCGGGCGCCGCCCTGCCGGTCGCGGTCGCGCCGCGCATCCGCTTCAATCCCGAGGTGCGCAGCCGCGACTATCTCATCCCCGGACTCATCGCCCTGGTCATGACCCTGACCGGCGCCCTGCTCACCGCGCTGGTCATCGCGCGCGAGTGGGAGCGCGGCACCCAGGAGGCGCTGATGGTGACCCGGGCCACGCTGAGGGAGATCCTGCTGGCGAAGCTGCTGCCCTACTTCGTTCTCGGCCTCGGCGGCATGGCCGCCTCGGTGATCCTGGCCGTGACCCTCTTCAGGGTCCCTTTTCACGGATCGGCGTGGGCCCTGCTCGTCACCTCCTCGCTGTTCCTGCTGGCCGCGCTCGGCATGGGGCTGCTGATCTCCACCGCGGCGCGCAATCAGTTCGTCGCCGGCCAGATCGCCATCATCGCGACCTTTCTGCCCGCGTTCATCCTCTCGGGCTTCGTCTTCGACATCGGCAGCATGCCGGCGCCGATCCGGGCCGTCACCCACGTCGTGGCGGCCCGGTATTTCGTCACCATCCTGCAGACCCTGTTCCTCGCGGGCGATCTGTGGAGCGTGCTGCTGCCCAATGCCCTGGCGCTCGCGCTCATGGCGGCGCTGTTCCTCGGCGTCGCGCGCCTGCGCGCCCGCAAGCGCCTCGACTGACGCCGATGTGGCCGGCCGTCCTCGCCCTGATCGTCAAGGAGCTGCTCGCGATCCTCAAGGACCCCCGGAGCCGGATCGTGCTGATCGGCCCGCCGCTGCTGCAGCTCGTGGTGTTCGGATACGGTGCGACGTTCGATCTGAATCACGTGCCCGTCGCGGTCTACGACGAGGACCCGAGCGCCGCCTCGCGGGACCTGATCGCCCGCTTCCTCGGTTCGCCGGCTTTCGAGGTGGTCGCGCGGCTCCACGATGCGGCCGACGTGGACCGGCTGATCGATTCGCGCGAGGCGACCCTGGTCATCGACGTCGACCGGCGCTTCACCCGCGATCTGCTGGGGCACCGGCCCGCGCGCGTGCAGCTCATCGTCGACGGGCGCAACTCGAACACCGCGCTGCTGGTGCTCGGCTATTCGAACCAGATCGTCACCGACTTCAGCCGGGACTGGCTGGCCGCGCACGGCGGCGGCGCGGCGCCGGCGGTGCTCGACCTGCGGGCGAACTACAATCCGCCGCTGAACTCCCAGTGGTTCATCGTGCCCGGCATCGTCGCCCTGCTCACCCAGGTGGTCACGCTGCTGGTGGTCGGCCTGTCGGTCGCCCGCGAACGGGAGGCCGGCACCTTCGATCAGCTGCTGGTCACGCCCATGGGACCGCTCGAGATCCTGCTCGGCAAGGGGCTGCCCGGCGTGCTGATCGGCCTGCTCGAGGCGACCGTGATCATCCTGGCCGCGGTGCTGTGGTTCCGGGTGCCGCTGCGCGGCCCCCTGCTGCCCCTGTACCTCGGCCTGTTCCTGTTCGTCGCCGCCGTGACCGGGATCGGCCTGATGATCTCCTCGCTGGCCGTTACCCAGCAGCAGGCCCTGTTGGGCGCGTTCCTGTTCATGGTGCCCTCGATCACGCTGTCGGGATTCGCCACGCCGATCGCGAACATGCCCCGCTTCATCCAGGCGGCGACGCAGGTCAATCCGATGCGCCACTTCCTGGTCATCGTGCGCGGCGTCTTCCTCGAAGGCTCGACCACCGCCGAGCTCCTGCCCCAGTATTGGCCCCTGGCTCTGGTCGCCGCCGGCAGCATGCTCGTCGCCGGCTGGCTGTTTCGGCGGCGCACCGCCTAGCGGCCGGCTCAGAGGATTCCCTGCCACGCTCACGAGGTTGCACCGCCCATGACACCGACCGAGACCCCTGCCGAGCTCGACTTGATCGACGCCTACTGGCGCGCCGCGAACTATCTCGCCGTCGGCCAGATCTATCTGTACGACAATCCGCTGCTGCGCGAGCCCCTGCTGCCCCGGCACGTCAAGCCGCGCCTGCTCGGTCATTGGGGCACGACCCCCGGGCAGAACTTCGTCTATGCCCACCTGAACCGGATCATCCGCCGGCACGACCTC
>JAJXZV010000356.1 GCA_021779875.1 Pseudomonadota bacterium | reverse complement strand
CTGGTGGCCGCGGCGAACGACAGCGCACTCAACAGCAGCAGGAGAACTCGAGCGGTTGGCTTCATAGAAAATCCGTTGATTGTCCGGCTCACTCGCGCAGCAGCTCGCGGATGCGATCCACGTAGATCTGGTCATCGCCGCGCTTGAAGCCCACGTTGGAATATCGAATCACTCCCGAGCGGTCCACGAGCAACGTCATGGGCATCTTCTGCAGACGATAGTCGCGCCCGAGATCGGCTCCGGTGTCGAGCAGGATCGGGTAGGAGACCTTCATCGCCACGGCGAACTCGCGCGACCGCTCGAGATCGTCATCCACGGAGATGCCCAGCACCACGAGTCCCGCGCGCCGATAGGTCGCGTCGATGCGATCGAGCGCCGCCATCGCGAGCCGCGAATCCCCGGCCCATCGCGCCCAGAAGTTCAGCAGCACCACCTGCCCGCGGAATTCCGACAGCCTCAGGTTCCGCCCATCGACGCCCTTCAGGACGAAGTCCGGCGCCTCGCGCCCGACCATCGTCGTCGGCGCGGCGGCGAATGCGTCGTTTCCCGGCGCCGATGACGCCGCGCAGAGGCCGAGCGCGCAGACCGCAAACCACAGGCGCCGCAAGCCCGAAGCCGCCGAGCCGGCGCCGCGACGCCGTACACCACCCATCACGCTGGTAACCCCGCTGTCCCTGGAACGACCCGCAGACCGGAAGCATCGGGCTCCCGCCTTTCGGTGGGTTCGCCTTGGTCGGGTCTTATGCAAAATCGCACACTGCCAGCGGCAGTGTCAACGCTACGAATCACCATGTCTCCGGATTGAGACAGGCGCCGGCCGGCCTCACGCCGGCAGTCGTCCGTTGACCAGTCCGGCGAGCGGCTGGAAGGAGATCAGGGCGTCGAGCGCCGTCCCGGATCCCAGCGTGTTGTTGAGGTTCGGGGCGGGGTACAACGTCGGGAATTGAGCCTGCGCGCCGTGCAGCGCCATGTAATTGAGCACCACGGTCTGGGCCAGGTTGAACACGTTGTTGGCCGCGGGGCTGCCGGTGGTGTTCAGCGAGCCGTCCGAGTTGAAGTAGCCGAGCTGCAGGCTGGACTCCGGATTGCTCTGGGCGGACTGCGGCTTGCCCGCGGGGTTGTATACGAGGAAATAGCTCGCCGCGGTGTTCTGATTGTCCGCCGTCCAGACGCCCTTGCCGCGCCCGCCGGCCGAGGTGTCCAGCATGCCGCTGCTCGCGAGCGAACCGTCGCTGAACACGTAGATCATGACGGGCTTGCCGACGCGCGCGGCGTATTCCAGGCAGGCCCCGATGCAATTGCCGGCGTTCAGGTCCTTCGCCTCGCCGTCCGCACGGTTGCCCGTGTGGTAGTCGAAGCCGCCCAGCTCGATCGTGCCGGCGGCGGCGTTGCCGTCGATCACGAGCTTCATGATGGCGGCGGTCTTCTGGTAGTCGGGATTCGACTGGTATTCGGTCGAATTGAAGATCCCGCCGGCGCCGACGATGTTCGGATCGACGTCCGGATTCACCGCGGCCGGACTCGAATACTTGTCGACCACGTAGGCCGCCTTGGTGTAGCTGCACGCCTGGATCTGTTTCGCCGCGGCGTCCGCGGTCGCGTCCGCATAGGCGGTAACGACCGAGTACTTCCCGTCGCTGATGCGCTTCATCGACTCCATCACATTGGTCACGTCGGAGGGGTTCGGCAGCAGCGTGCTCAGCTGACCGGTGTTGACCAGTCCCTTGCTGTCCGTGGAGCTCGAGATCTTCACCGGAGCCGCGCTCGCGATCATCATCGTGGGCGGCGCCATCGAGTTGCCGCCGGAGGGCGAGCTCACGGAGCCGATCAGGTCGAGCAGCCCGCCGCGCGCCCCGAACTGCCAGATCCCGTACATCGGGTTGTGCGGATTCACGTTGGTGTCGTTCTGCGAGAAGGCGGGGATCACCGTGCCGCTCGTATTCGCGAACACGGCGGCGTTGCTGACCCGCGCCTTGATGCCGCGCAGGTGCGCGCTGTCGGTGTGGAACCGCAGCCCCATCGAGGCGTCGACGAAACTTCCCGTCGCGCTCGAATTCGGCGCCATCGTGCCCGGCAGACCGAGCTTGTTGTAGCCGGCCACGGACAGGAAATCGAGCTGGCCCTTGGGACCGCCCACCAGCACGTTGGAGCCGGCGATGTTGCCGCCGCCGGCCAGATCGAAGCAGATGAACGGGATCTTGCCGGCGCCGGTGGTGATGCCGCAGGCGGTCACCGCCTGCTGGATGTCGGTCGCGAGGGTCGCGCGCGCCACGCGCGGATCCGCCAACAGTCCGGCCAGCGTCGGTCCGAGCACGGTGGCGGCGCCCGTCAGGAAGCCCTGCGCCACGAACTGCCGGCGGGTGACGGGGCGCGGATGATCGGCGTGCCGGAACGGTTCCTGCGGTCGGTGGGGCTTGGTCGACTTGCTCATACGGGAAACCTCTGGGGAATCGTCCGGCTAATTGATCAACATGTCCGAGCTGCCGAGGGCGGCGGCGCAGGCCGCGCTGGTCACCGCCAGCACCCGGGCCTGGGTGTTGCAGGCCGACGAGCTGCACAGCGCACCGATCAGGTTGCCGAGCTCTCCGGTCACGGTCGAGGCGCCCGGCTGGCTGTTCAACCCGGTGCCGAGCACCCGCGCCGCGAGCGCGCTCGCGACCTGGTTGACGCCGGCCGGCGAGCCGAACAGCGAGCTGCTGAAGGTCACGCCCGGGAACAGCGCGGCCTGCAGACTCGGCGTGTTGACGGCGACGTTGCAGTACTGGATCGCCAGCTGCGCGATGCCGACCTGATTGGCCGCGGAGAAGCTCTCGAACGTCGGCACCGGCGGCAGCTGCTCCTCGACCATCTGGTAGGTCCCGAACACGTCGGATTCCGTGGTCGGGACGCCGGTGAGCGCCGACAGGCTCGAATTGATCTGGGCGAAGGTGCGCACGCCGATGGCCGAGACGGGCGCGAGGTCGGTCGGGGTCGAGGCCACCGGGGTCGCCTCGACCGTCACGTGCGTCGCGGAGCCCAGCCGGTCGAAGCTCAGGAAGAACTGGTCGGTGAGCGGTCCGCTCTGCAGCGCGATCACCGTGCCGATCTTCGAGAGCACCTCGCCCTGCGCCGTGTAATTGCCCGCGGTCACCGTGGTGTTGAGCGGGATGTACGCCTGCCCGACGGTCGGAATCGTGCCGTTGATGCCGATGCGGATGCCGGCCACCGGGATATTGTCCGGAGTCACCGTCGGATCCAGGGACACGAACGTGGGATTGGTGAACAGGTAGCTCGAGCTGTCGTACTGGCTGACGGTGAACATCACGTAGCTCTGCGCCACGTTGGTGATCGAGGTCACGTTGAACAGCAGATAGAAGCGCTGGCCCACGCCGGCGTTGTAGTTCTGCTGGATCTGCGCGGCCGTGAGCGCGCGGTTGTGGATGGCCACGAACTTGATGAGGCCCTGCCACGAGCGGTCGCTCGATACCTCGTTGCCGAGCACGAGGGCGAAGGTGTTGTCCCAGTTGGAGATCGTGCCGCCCTTCTGCGGGTCGACCGCGCCGGTGTTGGTGCCGTTCACGTAGATCTGGCGCCCGTTCACCGGGTCGTAGGTGAGCACGACGTGCTGCAGCGACGCCTGCAGCACCATGGCTCCGACCGGGGTCTGCAGCTGCGGCATGCCGTTCAGGTCGGAGCCGGAGCTGCGCATCATGAAGTCGTACTGCTGATTGGTCTGGCCGAGCGTGAAATTGCGGATGGTGTCGCTGCCCGAGTAGCTCACCATGTAGGATTTGTCGGCCGCCACGAGCGCCGGCGCCACCCACGCCTCCACGCTGAACTCGCCGGTGGCCTGGATCAGGTCGGTCAGCTTCTTGGACCCCAGGGTCGAGGCCTGCGCCTTGCCGCCCGCGCCGACGTTGATGCCCCAGCCGCCCGCCCAGGTCACGCTGCCGGCGATGGTCAGGTCGGCCGACGGATCGACGCCGCTGGTGTCGTACGCGGTGAGCCCCGTGCCGGTCTGGAACTCGTACTTGGCTATCACGTTGGTGTCGTAGCGGTTCGCGCCGCTCGCGATCGTGCCCTGCGCGAGGGTCAATGCGCTGCTGACCACCAGCGACGGATCGATGCTGGTCACCGGAACCATGTTCGCGAAGGCCTGGATCGCGGCGAGCATGGTGGCCGCATTCTGGGCGCAGTTGCTCCAGCAATTGTGGCTCTCGTTGGCCAGCCGCTCGACGAAGCGCGAGTTCGCGGGCACGTTCAGGTCGATCTTCGGGATGGCGTTCTGATAGGCCTGGTTGACGTCGTTCGAGGCGAAGAACGGCGACTGCGGCGTCGACGCGTTCGGCGAATGGCACTTCGAGCAGTACTGGGACAGCAGCGGATAGACGGTCTGCGCGAAATCGCTGGACGACGCCGGGAAGTTGCGGCTCTGCCCCACGGCCTGGATCGGCGGCGCCTGCAGCTGCACCTGGGTGACGCCGCCCGCGCCCGAGGCGCTCGCCCAGTTGCCGATCCAGGTCGCCAGGATCTGGCCGCAGGCGTTCGCGTCCGCGAGCCAGCAGTTGTGCCCGCCGCTCACCTTGGTGACGATGAGCGAGGTGGCCGGCTGCTGCAGGTTCACCAGCGGCCCGACCTGCGCGTAGGCGAGATTCACGTCGTCGCTGCGCGCGAAATTCGGCATCTGCGCGGGCGTGGTCGCGTTGTGGCACTGGCCGCATCGGTTCTGCACGCGCACGTTGTTCCAGAAGCTCACCGCGAAGGCCTGCACGTCCGCCGTCGCGGGCGCCGGTCCGGTGTAGGCGTTCGCGCTGCTCACCGTCGGCCCCGCGCCCGGGGTCGCCACGGTCGGCGCGCCGCCGGTGCTGCAGGCGCTCGTCGCGAGGATCGCCGCCAGGGCGAGAGCACCCGATATGCGTGTGAGGTTCATGGTCAATTCCCCATGCAGTAGACGGCGGCGTCGGCGAAGGTCTGCCGCAACGAGTAATTGCTGGCCTTGAAGGAGGCGATCATCGTGGCCACCTGGGAGCGGTCCGCGGCGTTGCTCGGCGCGCGGAAGCACACGTACTTGAACACCCGCGTGACCTGGCAACTCGCGAAGGCCTGGCTCCCGGCGAGTTCCTGGCCGAGCGACTTCGCGCCCTGGCCGCTGCCCGTCTGGCTCGGATCCCAGCCGAGCAGCTGGTTCACCCCGGTGCGCCAGCGGTTGTCCCAGTGATCGTCCGGGGTCACGTAGCCCTGCGGGAAATTGGTGCTGTTGATGAAGTACTTCGGCTGGACCTGGCCCGCCGTGTACACGATCTGGCCGGTGGTGTCCGAGGTGGTCGGATCGGTGTTGCTGAAGTTGTAGTGGGCGAACGCCTGCGCCATCGGGTCCATGCCGCTGTGGCAGCCGATGCAGTTGTTGAGGAACAGGCTGCTGTCGCCGCCGGGGCTGCGGGTCACGTCCTGACGGATGCGGTCCGGCGGACGGGTCGTGTCCATGATGGTCTGCAGGTCCGAGCACAGGTGATTCATCATGGTGAAGCGGAACATCGCCCGGTTGGTGCCGTTGATGAAGAACGCGGCCGCGGCGGCCCGGGTGGTCATCACCCCGGCGGTGGCCGCGGCGGGCACGCCGGTCAACGCCGACTGGGTGCTCTGCACCAGGTGGGCCTTCAGGTCGATGCCGAGGTCGTCCATGGCCTGGTACATGGCGTTGTTGGCCGGGGAATAGGCCGGCACGCCGGCGCTGATCGAGGCCGAATCGGCCACATACACGAGATCGGCGCTCAGCAGGGTGTTGAACGGCACGTCGTCGCGCACCATGCCGACCACGGTGGCCACGTAGTCGTTCAGCGGCGCGAACACCGTCTGATCGCGGTTGGTCCACGGCATCGCCAGGTTGCGGATGGTGTTGTTGTAGAAGGCCGGATCCTTCGTGACGATGTTGAGCGCCGCCTGGGTCGGATCCATGCCCACCATGGAATTCAGCGTCGCATCCGGCGCCGCGACGCCGGCGATGCGGTCGTACATGCGCTTGGCCTGATCCTTGGTGAGCGCGCCGGCCGCGTGCGCCGGGCCGGCGAGCA
>JAJXZV010000126.1 GCA_021779875.1 Pseudomonadota bacterium | reverse complement strand
AATTCGCGGCGGCGCAGCTCCGTGAGCACGCCCGCTTTCTCGCAGGCACGCTTGAAGCGACGCAAGGCGGCGTCGAAATACTCGTTTTCGCGGACACGGACGCTGGGCATTCAGACCTCAATAGATCGTTAAATCGGGTCGCCGCCATCGGGCGACGGGGCGCGCATTCTAAGGTGCGCCTCCGGAAAAGGCAAAATTATGCGCGTAATCGGGATCGAAAGCTCTTGCGATGAGACGGGCGTCGCCGTCTACGACGAAGAATTCGGGCTGTTGTCGAACCAGCTCCACAGTCAGGTTGCGATGCACCAAGCGTATGGCGGCGTAGTGCCTGAATTGGCCTCCCGGGACCATATCCGGCGCCTGCTGCCGCTGGTACGCGCCGCACTGGCCGAGGCGCGCTCGCCACCCGACCGCATCGACGGCATAGCCTACACGGCCGGGCCCGGGCTGATCGGCGCGCTGCTCGTCGGGGCCTCATTTGCACGCAGTCTGGCATACGCCTGGGGCAGGCCGGCAATCGGCGTACACCACCTGGAGGGGCATCTGCTCGCGCCCTTGTTGGAGCGGGACGCGCCGGTGTTCCCGTTCCTGGCGCTGCTGGTGTCGGGCGGGCATACGCAGCTGGTCGACGTGCGGGGCCTGGGCCGCTACCGGGTGCTGGGTCAATCCCAGGATGACGCCGCCGGCGAGGCGTTCGACAAGACCGCGAAGCTCCTCGGGCTGCCTTATCCGGGAGGCGCCGCCCTCGCCGGGCTCGCCGAGCGCGGATCGGGCGGCCGACACCGGTTTCCGCGTCCGATGCTCGACCGCCCGGGGCTCGACTTCAGTTTCAGTGGCCTGAAGACGGCGGTGCGGGTAGCCTTGCGCGACCGCGTCCTCGGCGAGCAGGAGCGCGCGGACGCCGCCCGCGATTTCGAGGACGCCGTGGTGGATACGCTGACCGAGAAGTGCCGGCGTGCGCTGATCGCGACCGGGCGCGAGCGCATGGTCGTCGCCGGCGGCGTCGGTGCCAACAAGCGCTTGCGTGAGCGTCTCGATCGGATGGCGCGCGAACTCGGGGCGCGCGCCCATTTCCCGCGGCCCGAGTTTTGCACCGACAATGGTGCGATGATTGCGCTCGCCGGCTGCATGCATCTGTGCGCGGGCGACACGACGGGTCTGGCCGCGCAGGCGCGCGCGCACTGGCCGCTCGGCGACGACGGCACTATGGGGGGTTGAGGGTTCCGATGGACAAGATTTTCATTCATGCGCTCAAGACCGAGGCGATCATCGGCATCTTCGACTGGGAACGGCAGGTCCGGCAGACCATCGTCGTCGACCTGGAATTCAGCGCCGATGTGCGCAAGGCCGCCCTCAGCGACTCGATCGCCGACACCCTGAATTACAAAGGCGTCGCCAAGCGCGTGCTCGCGTACATCGAAGGGTCCGAATTCCACCTGATCGAAACGCTGACGGAACGGATCGCGATGTTGCTGCTCGAGGAGTTCGGCATCGGCTGGGTGCGGGTGGCGCTGTCCAAACCGGGCGCGATCCGCAGGTCGCGCGACGTCGGCATCGTCGTCGAACGCGCCCGCGCCGACCTCGATGAATGGCGCGCGCTCTGCGCCGCGGCGCCCGCGCGCCCGTGAACTGCCGGCTGTTCGCCGCCGGTTTCCGCCCGATGTTCCTGGCCGCGATGGTGGCGGCCGTGCTGCTCGTTCCGGTCTGGGCCGCGGTGTTCGTCTATGGCGCTTCGCTCGCGAACCCGTGGCCCCCGACCTTGTGGCACGGCCACGAGATGGTGTTCGGCTTCCTCGGCGCGGCCGTCGCCGGCTTCCTGCTGACCGCGGTTCCGAACTGGACCGGACGGCCGGGAATCGCCGGCTTCCCGCTCGCGATCCTGGCGTCGCTATGGCTCGCCGCCCGCGCGGCGATCGCGACCGCCGGCTGGTGGCCCCCCGCCGCGGTGGCCGCGGTCGACGTATCGTATTTCGTGTTGCTTGCGGCGTTGATCGCGCCGCCACTGCTGCGTTCCGGCAACCGCAACGCGCCTCTGCCCGCCGTGGTCTTGCTGTTGGCGGTGTGCGACGCGGTGTTTCATTGGTCGCTCGCGCACCATGATGCGGTGACGGCGATGCGCGCGATCCGCGCGGCGATCGACATCATCCTGGTCCTGGCGACCCTCATCGGCGGGCGGATCGTGCCGGCGTTTACCGCCGGCGCGCTGCGCGGCAGCGGCGTGTCCCTGCGCACGCTGCGCGGCATCGACGGCGTCGCGATCGCCTCGATGGTCGCCGTCCTGATCGTCGATCTGCCGGCGATCGACGCCCGCGTCGCCGGCGTCGTCGCCGGCCTGGCCGCGGCCGCGCAGTTCCTGCGGCTGGCGCAGTGGCGCACGTTGCACGTGCTCGGCAAGCCGATCGTCTGGATTCTGCACCTGGGGTACGCCTGGATCGGGGTGGGGCTCGCGTTGAAATGCGCCGCGCTGCTCGGCGGTTATGCCGCGGCGGCGTTCTGGCTGCACGCGCTCACGGTGGGCGCACTCGCGACCTTGGTCGTCGGCGTCATGAGCCGCGCGGCGCTGGGTCACACGGGGAGAACCCTGGACCTGGATGGACGGACCATCGTGGCCTATTTCCTGCTAATGCTCGCCGGATTGACGAGGGTATTCGGCCTCGGCGTGCTGCCGGTCGCGTATCCGACCGTGATCTTGATCGCGGCGTTCCTGTGGACCACGGCGTTCACGCTGCTGGTCTGGGTATATGCGCCGATACTCTGGTCGGCGCGGGTCGACGCCGGGCCGGCTGCCTGAGCGGCCGCCGCTAGCGCGCCATTAACGAGAGCCAGCCGCCGGGATTCTGGGTCACGGCGATGCCGATGATCGAGGCGAATGTCAGCCACGCGCCAAATGTCGCCGCGATTTGCCCGCGGCGCGACCGGGCGCGCTTCAGCGCGAAGCTGCCGAACGCGATATACACCGGCAGCAGCAGCACCTTGACCGTCAGCCACGCATCCACGAACGGGTATTGACGCAGGATCAGCGTCAACAACACGGCGGCGCCCAGCAGCGTCGTATCGATCACGTAGGAGGCGAGTCGCAGCATCCAGTGATCGGCCGCATGCCCGCCACCGCCGATCCGCAGCAGCGCCCGGATGGAGAACAAACCGCCTGACAGGGCGACGCAGGCGACGTGCGCCGCCCGGATCGCGGAAAAATGCGCCGCGAGCATGCTCTGCGGTCACTCGCGGGCAGGCATGCCGGGCTCAGGGCACGAGGTGCGAGCTGCCGAGATCCTTCCACTCATAGCGCGGCACCTGGATCCATCGCCCGTCCTTGAATTCCGGGACCTTGTGCACCTTGGTCTGGTCGACGGTCATCCTGCCGTTCTTGTCATCGATCCAGAAGTCGATGTCGTAGATCTGATCCTTGGTGCCGACCACGCGAAAGTCCGTGCAGGCGAAATAGTGTCCGTCGCCGTCGAGCTGGCGCACCGGCTGGTGGGTGTCGACGAACCTGAGCTTCAGGTCCTTGCCCGTCACCGAGTCGCGCAGCGTGAACACCCCGTTGTTGCGCAGGCCCTCCTTCAGCGCGTTCTCCTCCACCGCGGACATCACCTCCCAGCTGCGCTTCTGGGCGACGTGGCCGGGGTGCTCCGAGGCCGGGATCCACCACCAGGGGATGGGTTGGCGGGTCACCGCCTGCCATTTCCCGTCCACCTGCATCGGGGCCTTGTAGATCCGCGTCTCGCGGATCTGCAGCGCGCCGCCCTCGGGCACCACCCAGAAGTCGACCAGGTAGCGCTTGTCGGGGGCCCCCTGATCGTGGAATTTCACGTCCGGAAAGAAGCCGTAGCCGTCGATGGTGCGGGTGAAGTCGATGCCGTCGAAGGCGAGCTTCAGGTGCTCGCCGGTGAGCGCGTCCTCGAGCGGATAGACGCCGCCGTTGGCGGCGAGCACGCCGTCGATGTGATTCTTGACCACGACCTCGGCGTCGGTGCCCTCGAAGTTCTGCATGGACTGTTCGGTCGACATCACATTATCCGCGGCGATGAAGCTTCTGGCGCGCTCGAGATTGTCGGCGGGACTCTTGAGGAAGGCCTCCTTGGCCGCCGCCGTCTTGAAGCAGTACCGCTTGCCGTCCGGCCCGTCCCAGGTGATCGAACAGTCGGTCATCACGTGGCGCCCCTCGGCAAGGCCCTCGGCGCACTGGCCGCCGAACTCGCCCGAGGCCGCGGCGGCCGGGCTGCCGGCCGGGGCGGCGGCTGGGGTGACGCCCGGGCTGGCGGACGATGCCGCGAGCGGCAGGGTGAGCAGGGCGGCCGCGCAGAGCGTGGCCACGGCCGCGCGGGTCCGGCGATCGATGACTGGCTGGCGATTGGCGGTGTGCATGGCTCGTCTCCCGTCGTTGCGCCGATTGTAGTCCCAATCGGGCGGCGCGGACGCCCCGCGGGCTCAGATCGCCAGGAACATCCGCACCGCAGCCGCGGCCATGACCGCCACGGTGAGCCAGCCGAGCCAGCGGGTCGTCCGGCCGGCCGGCCAGGCGCCCATGACGGCGGGCTTGGAGGCCAGCAGCACGATGACGGCCAGCAGGGGCACGGCCACGATGCCGTTGATGACCGCGCTCCAGAACAGCGCCTTCATCGGCGTGATGGGCGAGTATTGAATGCCGAGGGCGAGCAGCACGCTCACCGCGATGACGGCGTAGAAGCCGCGTGCCTGGCCGGCTTCGCGCTCGAGGCCGAAGGGCCAGTCGAAGGCCTCCGCGAGCGCATAGCCGCCGGAGCCGGCCAGCACCGGCACGCCGATCAGGCCGACCCCGAGGATGCCGAGCGCGAACACCAGGTAGGCGAATTCGCCGGCGATCGGCCGCAGCGCCCCGGCCGCCTGCGCCGCGGTCTCGATGTCGTGCAGCCCGGCCGGATACAGGGTGACGGCTGTGGCGAGGATGATGCAGTACGCGGCGGCGTTCGAGTACAGCATGCCGCCCCAGTTGTCCCAGCGCATCCGGCGCAGCTCTCGGTGCGCCACGGCCGCGGTCGCCTCGTTGAGCGGCGCCGCGCCGGTGCGGCGCAGGTCCTCGATCTCCTCCGAGGCCTGCCAGAAGAACAGGTACGGGCTGATGGTGGTGCCGAACACGCCGACCACCACGGTCGCCGCGTTCCCGTCCCACGCGCCATGTGGCCACAGCGTGCGCAGCGCGGCCTGCCGCCACGGCACGTGCACGGCGAACAGCACCGCGGCGTACGCGAGCAGGGAGACGGTCAGCCATTTCAGATACCGGACGTAGCGGTGATAGGGCACCAGGATCTGCAGCAGCAGCGTCACCAGCACGAACGCGGCGGTGAGCAGGTGCCGGTCGCCGCCGACGACCAGGGCCGCCACCTCGCCCATGGCGGCGACGTCGGCGGCGATGTTGAGCACGTTGGCCGTGAGCAGCAGCGTGAGCACGCCGGCGAGCACCGCCGGGTGGAAGGTCTCCTTGATGTTGGCCGCCAGGCCCTTGCCCGTGACGCGCCCGATGCGCGCGCACATCGACTGCACGGCGGCCATCAACGGGTAGCTCACCGGCATGGTCCACAGCATGTCCAGGCCGAACTGCGCGCCGGCCTGGGAGTAGGTGGCGATGCCGCTAGGGTCGTCGTCGGCGACGCCGGTGATCAGCCCCGGACCCAGGTGCGCGAGCGGGTGGGAACGCAGCCTGGCACGCAGCCGCTCGAGGCGGGCGCCGATCGAGCGAGCGCGCCGCTTCGTCAATGCAGGATGAAGACGGGCAGATCGGCCCGATCGATCAGCGAGCGGGTGACGCCGCCGAACACGAACTCGCTGATCGGCCCGCGCCCGAAGCCGCCCACCACCAGCAGTCCCGCCTTCAGCTCCGCCGCCGCCTTCGGCAATTCCTCGGCGGCGCGATGCGCGGGCCCGCCGATGATCCGGGTCTGCGCCGCGATGCCGTGCCAGGCGAGCTGCCAGGCCAGGTGCTCGAGCGACTGGATGAGCGAGGCATCGGCCTCGGCGATGCCCACCAGGTACACCTGGCGCGCCAGCGCGAGCAGGGGCATGGCCGCGGTCAGCGCCCGCGCGGCCTCG
>JAJXZV010000206.1 GCA_021779875.1 Pseudomonadota bacterium | reverse complement strand
CCGGCGGCCAGGTCGTGACCGCGCCGACCAACGGGGCGGCCGGCATCGTGCCGGCGGTGCTGCATTACTACCGGCGCTTCGAATCCGGCGCGGACGAGGACGGCGTGCGGCGCTTCCTGCTCGCCGCCGCGGCGGTCGGCATGCTGTACAAGCAGAACGCGTCCATCTCGGGGGCGGAGATGGGCTGCCAGGGCGAGGTGGGCGTCGCCTGCTCGATGGCCGCGGCCGGCCTGGTCTCGGCCCTCAACGGCAGCAACGAGCAGATCGAGAACGCCGCCGAGATCGGCATGGAGCACAACCTGGGCCTCACCTGCGACCCCGTGGCGGGGCTGGTGCAGATCCCCTGCATCGAGCGCAACGCGATGGGGTCGGTCAAGGCGATCAACGCCGCGCGTCTCGCGCTGCGCGGCGACGGCTCGCACAAGGTCTCGCTCGATCAGGTGATCGCGACCATGCGCCAGACCGGCATCGACATGTCCACGATCTACAAGGAGACCTCCCAGGGAGGCCTCGCGGTCAACGTCCCCGAGTGCTAGGTCAGCCGGTCGCCTGCAGCCCCTGGGCGATGCCGCTGATGGTCGCGCTCAGCGCGTCGAGCAGCGGGCGGTCCTCCCGGCCGGCGCCGCGCCAGCGCCGCAGCAGATCCACCTGCATCAGGTGCATCGGGTCGACGTACGGATTCCGCAGGGTGATCGAGCGCTGCAGCGTGGGGTAGCGGTCGAGCAGGTTGGCCGAACCGCGCAGCGCGAGCACGCGGGCCACCGTCAATTCGAACTCCCGCGCGATCGGTCCGGCGAATTCGCGCAGCGATTCGTCCGCGAGCGCGTCGTAATGGGCGGCGATGCGCAGATCCGTTCGCGCCAGCATGGCCTCCACGTCGTCGACCAGGTGGGCGAAGAACGGCCATTGCGCCAGCATCTCGTCGAGCACCTGCGCGCCGTGGGTCGCCAGGGCCGCCTCGAGGCCGCTGCCGAATCCGAACCAGCCCGGCAGCATGTGCCGGCTCTGCGTCCAGGCGAACACCCACGGGATCGGACGCAGCGCCTCGATGCCCTCGGCGTCCGGACGCACGGCGGGCCGCGAGCCGATGTGCATGTGCTCGATGACGTCGAAGGGCGTGACCGCCCGGAAGTAATCCAGGAAGCGCGGATCGCCGTACACGAGCCGCCGGTAGGCGTCGAGGCTGCGCTCGGCGATGCACTGCATGGCATCGAGCCGGCTCTGCGGGACCTCGACATGGCGGCCCGCGTGGGCGTCCGCGGTCGACAGCGCCACCGCCGCGAAGGTTCGTTCGAGCGTGCGCAGCGCGAGCGGCCGCAGGCCGTAGCTCTGGTTGACCACCTCGCCCTGCTCGGTGAGCCGCAGCACGCCCCGCACCGCCCCGCTCGGCGCCGCCTCCACCAGATGCTCGGTGCGCCCGCCGCCGCGCGCCGGCGTGCCGCCGCGGCCATAGACCAGGGTCGGGGTGACGCCCGCCGCCCGGGCGGAAGAGAGCAGCTGGATCTGCGCCGCCTGCAGCGCCCAGCGCGAGGCGGCGATGCCGCCCTGCTTGTTGCCCTCCGAGAACCCGACCAACACGGACTGCCGGTCGCCGCGTGCCGCGAGGTGCCGCCGGTACGCCGGCTCCTCGTACAGCCGGCGCATGGTCTGCCCGGCGTTCTCGAGCGCGTCGATCGACTCGAGCATCGGCACCACGTCGATCGGGCACTCGCCGCTGCGCTTGTCGGTGATGTCGGCCCAGCGCGCGAGCAGCAGCACCGCGAGCACGTCCTCCGGGCCCCGCACGCCGCTCACGATGTAATCGCCCACCGCCCGCTCGCCGAACTTGTGCCGGGCCATCTTGACCGCGTCGAACACCCACAGCGTGCGCCGGCCGGTGGCGTCCAGCGGCCTCGCGGGCCCCTGATCGCGTTCCAACAGGTCGCGCAGTTCGCGCAGGCGCTCCTCGGGCGGCAGGCCCGGCCAGTCGGGCCGGCCCAGGCCGTCCGCCAGGACCACGTCGTGCACGTGGGCCCTCTGGATGATGTCGAGGGTGGCGAGATGGAATCCGAACGTGCGCACCCGGCGCAGCAGCCGGCGCACCAGGAAATAGCCGGCGTGGCGTCCCCGATTGGCGCTCAGGCTGTCCGCCGCGAGCTGCACGTCGTCGTGGAACTCCGCGGCGCTCTGGTACGCGCTCGGCCGGCCCTCGTAGGTCGCGTTCAACCGCTCGGCCAGCTGTCCGAAGAAGATCCGGTACGGCATGCGGTCGTGCCGCGCCGGCGCGAGCGCCTGGGTCCCCGGCAGCAGGTCGCCGTAGGTCTCGATGCGCTGCGCGAGCTCGGTGCTCACGCCGACCCGGTTCGCGCTCTGGCTGAGCGACTCGGCGAGCTGCCGGCATTCCCGGAAATAGGTCGAGACCGCGATCTGGTGATGACGGTGCAGGGTCTCCCGGATGGTCTTGCCGTGCACGTCGGGCTTGCCGTCCATGTCGCCGCCCACCCAGGAGCCGAGCCGCAGGATGCAGGGCACGTCCAGGGTCTCGACCGGCACCGAATAGGCCCGCGCCAGCGCCGACTCGATCTCCTCGTAGAAGAAGGGCACCACGCGGTAGAGGATCTCGGTCAGATAGAAGATCACGTGCTCGCGCTCGTCGGCCACCGTCAATCCCTGGCGCGGATGCTCCTCGGTCTGCCAGATGCTCGTCACCTCGAAACGGATCCGCGCCCACAGCGTCTCGAGCTCGCGCGGGGTGAGCGCGGGGTTCAGCCGGTCGAGCAATTGCTGGGCGATGTGCTGCTGCTTGCGCAGGATGGTGCGCCGGGTCGATTCCGTCGGATGCGCGGCGAACACCGGCTCGATGCTCATGGAGGCGACCAGGGCCAGGGCCTGATCGAGCGTCACGCCGTCACGCCGCAGCCGTGCGATGCAGTCGGCGATGCCGCCGGGCTGGGGAACGCTCGCATCGTCGAGGTATTGGCGCCGGCGGCGCACGCGATGCACCTTCTCGGCCGTGTTGACCGCCTGGAACCAGGTGGAGAAGGCGCGGGTGAGGTCGGTGGCCACCGCCGGCGCGCGCCCGGCGGTCCGCTGCTCGAGCAACGCCGCGCCCGCGGCGTCGCCGTCGCGGCGCTGGATCGCCGCGAGCCGGTCACCCTCCACCAGGCCGAACAATTCCTGCCCGCCCTGCTCCCGCAGCGTCTCGCCGATCAGCGTGCCCAGCGCGTGCACGTCCTCGCGCAATGCCTCGTCCTTGGCGGCGAATTGGATGTTTTGACGAAACATAATGTTAGGCTCTCGGGCGGGTGACCGGGTTTGGCCGCTGGCCGGGGAAGTATTATGAGCTTGTTGGCGCAGATCGCGATATTTCTCGCCGCCGCGGTCGTCGCCATCCCCCTGTTCCGCCGCTTTCGCCTGGGCTCCGTGCTCGGGTATCTCACGGCCGGCATCGTCATCGGTCCGCATTGCCTCGGCTTGATCGGCCGCGCCGACGCCACCCTGCACATCGCGGAGTTCGGCATCGTGCTGCTGATGTTCGTCATCGGCCTGGAGCTGCAGCCGTCGCGCCTTTGGGTGCTGCGCAAGCCGATCTTCGGCCTCGGCACGGCCCAGGTGGCGCTCACCACGGGAGCGATCGCCGCGGCCGCGTACGCGGGCCTCGGGCTGCCGTGGCGATCGGCGCTGGTCATCGGCTTCGGCTTGTCGATGTCCTCCACCGCGCTCGCGCTGCAGCTGCTGGCCGAGCGCGGCCGCCTCAATTCCCAGGCCGGGCGCTCGGCGTTCAGCATCCTGCTGTTCCAGGACATCGCGGTGCTGCCGGCGCTCGCGCTGCTGCCGCTGCTCGCGGCCTCGGCGACGCGGCCCACGGCGCCGTACGCGCCGTGGCTGGCGGTCAAGTGGCTCGCGGCGCTCGCCTCCGTGGCCGTCGGCGGGCGCTACGTGCTGCGGCCGATGCTGCGCATCGTCGCGCGCACGCGCGTCACGGAGGCGTTCACCGCCGCGGGGCTGCTCGTGGTGATCGGCACCTCGCTCCTGGTGAGCCAGGTCGGGCTGTCCATGTCGCTCGGTGCGTTTCTCGCCGGCGTGCTGCTCGCCGACAGCGAATTTCGCCACGAGCTCGAAGCGAGCATCGAACCGTTCAAGGGCCTGTTGCTCGGCTTGTTCTTCATCACCGTGGGCATGTCGGCGAACCTGCAGCTCGTCCGCGAACGGGCCCTGACGCTGATCGCCGCGACCTTGGGCTTCATGCTGATCAAGGTCGCGGTGCTCTGGTCGATCGGCCGCCTGTCGGGCCACACCGCTCCCGCCAGCCGGGCCCTGGCGTTCAGTCTGCCGGCGGGCGGCGAGTTCGCCTTCGTGCTCTTCGGATTGGCGGCGGCGCTCGGCATCGTGCCCGGGCCGACCGCCGAATTCCTGGTGTTGTGCGTGACCGCGTCGATGATTTCGAGCCCGCTGCTGCTCGCGCTGCACGACGCGCTGTACAAGCCCGCGCCGCAGGACGATCGTCCGTTCGATACGCCGAGCGAGGCGTATCCGAAGGTCATCATCGCCGGATTCGGGCGCTTCGGCCAGATCGTGGGGCGCATCCTGCGCGCGCGGCGCATCCCGTTCACGGCGCTCGAGGCCAGCCAGAGCCAGGTCGACTTCCTGCGCCGATTCGGCTCCCAGGTGTTCTACGGCGATGCCTCGCGGCTCGAGCTGCTGCGCGCCGCCCACGCCGACCAGGCCAAGGTGTTCGTGCTCGCGATCGACGACGTCGAGGCCTCGGTGCGCACGGCGGAGGTGGTGTCCAGGCACTTCCCGGATCTCGCGATCTTCGCGAGGGCCCGAAACCGCCAGCATGCCTTCCGGCTGATGGACCTGGGCGTCCGGTACCAGGTCCGTGAAACGTACGGGTCGAGCCTGGAGATGTCGACCCGGGTGCTCGAGGCGCTCGGGCTGTCGACGGCGGCGGCCGCCGAGACCGCGCAGCGTTTCCGCCTGCACGACGAGCAGGTGCTGCTGCGCCAGCAGGCCGTCAAGGACGATGAGACGAAGTTGATCCAGTCGGGCCGCGAGGCGGCCGAGCAGCTGCTGCACCTGTTCGAGAGCGACGCCGACGAGCGGCCGCGGGTCAATGGCCCTTGAGCAGCACCGTGGTGTCGAAGCTCTCGAAATTGCCGAGCACCCGCCGGTACGCGTTCTGCACCATCCGCTCGATCTGCTTGTCCGCCCGGCCGCCGAGCAGCATGCGGATCATCACGTCGTCCTGGGGCCGCGCCGGGTCCTCGCTCATGAGCTGGTAGCCGAAGCGCGCCAGGCGCTGGTTCAATTCGTTGGCGAAGCGCAGCCGCAGCGCATCCGAGCCGTCGCCCGAGCCGACCTTGGCCTCCTCGGCGATCTCGAAAATCAGGCGCGTCACGAACCGGGCCTTGTCGATCACCCCAAGGTCGCTGAAGTACTCGATTTCAGATTGAATGTTCATCCGGCCGGGAAGAAGTCGATGGGTTTGGTTGCCGTGAGCGTCGCTACGTCCTTGGCCTCGAACTTGAACAGGCGAATGCGCGCGATCAGCTTGCTCTCGAACTCAGGGTCCTTCAACTCGCTCGACACGATCCGCGCGGCGGTCACCTCGCCCGACGGGGCGATGGTCAGCTCGATCACGACCTTGCCCTGCAACGCCGGACTGTCGCGCAGCGCGCGCGCGTACATCGAATCGATCGCACCCTTGTTGCGCGTGAACACCAGCGCGATCTCGTCGGCGCTGCGCGACGGCCGGCCGCTGCCGCCGGCGCGCGCCGAGCCGTTCACCCCGGCGCCGAGCGAGGGATCCTTCACCTGCGCGGTGCGGATCCCGTTCAAGGAGCCGGAACCGGCCGCCAGGCCGCTGCTGGTCGGCGCGCTGATGCCGCCGCTGGTGCCGCCCGCCTTGGACGTGATCACCGCCCGCTGCACCATGCTGACGTCGCCGGGATCCTTGGTCTTGGCCTGATCCTTCGCGAATTTGTCGACGTCCACCTGGTCGCGCAGCGCCGCCAGATCGTCGAGGTTGGCGAGCAGGCCGCTCTTTGAAGCCTTGACGCGCGGATCGACCGGCTGCGGCGTCGGCTTGGGCTGCACCGGCACCTTCTCGACGGGCTTGGGCTCCTCCTTCGGCGGCGGCGGCGGGGGCGGGGGCGGCGGCGCGATCACGAGCTTC
>JAJXZV010000298.1 GCA_021779875.1 Pseudomonadota bacterium | reverse complement strand
TTCGGCGCGGCGCGGCTGGTCGCGGCGGCCCGGCTGGCGGCGGCGCTCGCCGTGGTCGGCACCTGGAATCTGTGTCTCGGGGCCGTCATGGCCCTGGCCGCCGCCGGCACCGGGCTCGCGGCGGTGCTCGATCTGCGGCTCTCCGAGGCCGCCCGGCACGCGGTCACCCTGCACGTCAAATGGGCGGTGCTCAGCCTGCTGCTGGTGGCGCTGCTCGCCGTGTGGCGCGGCGCCGGCAGCGCGCAGGATGCACGCCCGACGCGCCTGTTCGTGGTGCTGGTGTGGCTCGCCGCGGCCGCGATGATCGCCACCGGCTATCGGGGCGGCCAGAACGTGTACCGCTACGGCATCGGCGTCGATGCCGCGGATGCGGGCGGTGCGGAACTCGAACCGCCGGATCGGGTCCATACCCGCTCGACCCACCCGTGAAAGAAGGCTCTCCGTCATCGTGAGGACGTCGATCTGGTTGTCCGCGGCGGCGGCATGGTTCGGCGCGTGCGCCGTGCATGCCGACCCGGCGCCGTTCGATCTCGCGGGACCCGCCATCGAGGTGAAGGTCACGCGCGGGTCGCGGGTGCTGCCGATCGCCGAGGTCCCGAATCTCTCGGCGGGCGATCACCTGTGGGTCAAGGCCGACCTGCCGGACTCGCAATCCGCGCCCTATCTGATGGTGGTCGCCTTCCTGCGCGGCTCGACCAATCCGCCGCCGACCTCCTGGTTCCTGCGGTGCGACACGGGCGCGCGGTCGTGCGCCGACGGATTGCACGCGATCGTGCCGGCCGGCGCGAAGCAGGTGCTGCTGTTCCTCGCGCCGCGCACGGGCGGCGATTTCAAGTCGCTGATGAACGCGGTGCGCGGCCGGCCGGGCGCGTTCGTGCGCGCCTCGCAGGACCTCAATCAGGCCACGCTCGATCGCGCTCGGCTCGAGCGCTATCTGGCGGCCGTCCGCGAACTGGAGCGAACCGATCCGCGGCGGCTGAAGGAGGCGGCGCCGCTGCTCGCACGCAGTCTCGCCATCAAGGTCGACGAGAAGTGCCTGGGCCGCATCCCCGAGCTGCAGGCGCCCTGTCTGATGGACGGCCAGAATTCGCTGATCCTGGACGACGGACACAGCACCTCGATCGTCCAGGCGCTCGCGGCGGGTCCCGCGGCCGAGCTGGCCATGGACGCGAGCTACGCGCCGCAGCTCAACTACGGCTACTACAGCCCGTACGTCGCCTCGGTGTTCGATATCGCGCGCATCCTGGATTCGTTCCACACCGCGAATTATCAGTACATCCCGGCGCTCGGCTCGCAGAGCGCCGAACGGCTGTCCCTGTCCCTGAACACCCCGCCGTCGTTCCACGATCCGAAATCGGTGCTCGTGGCGGCCCTGCCCGCGGTCGAGGACCCGCAGCCGCCGCCGCTGCACGCCGTCGATCCCCAGGGGATCTACTGCGCGCGCAAGGACTCGCTGGTACTTCCCGTCGAGGGCGCGCCGCTGGTGTTCTCGACCGATTTCGCGCACGACATGAAATTGCACGTGAGCGACGCCGACGGCCGGGAGGTCGATCTGCCGGCCAGGGCGGACGCGCGCCGCGGCGGATTCGTGGTGGACACGGCCGCGCTCGAGCCGCACGGGCCGAACCAGCGGATGCGGGCGACGCTGCGCGGCGTCTGGGGGTTCGACGAGTTCGAGGGTCCCGCGTTCGAGCTGGTGAATTCACGGGTCCAGTCGTGGCGGCTGCCCGCCAACGAGGCGGGCGCGGTGGTCGTCGGTCGCGACGAGGTGGTGCACCTTCAGGCGGACGACGTCAGCTGCATCGACGGGTTCATGCTGCGCGACCCCGACGGCAAGGAAATGAAGATCGAGTGGCAGCCGGTGCACCACGACGAGGTGGAGCTCAAGCTGCCCTTGAAGCAGGCGAGCCCCGGCGCGCTGACGCTGCTGGTGTCGCAGTACGGCGAGGCGCAACCGCAGAGCGTGCCGCTGCAGGCGTTCGCCGAGGCCGCCCGTCTCGACTCGCTCACCCTGCACGCCGGCGACACGCAGGCCGTGCTCAAGGGCAGCCGCCTGGACGAGGTGTCGAGTCTGGGCATCAAGGGGGCCGCCCTTGCGCCGGTCCGGCTCGAATCGGCGCAGGGCGCCGATCAGCTCGTGCTGGCGATGGCGAACCCCGCGGACGCGGCCGCCTTCCGCGCCGGCGAGTCCGCGACGGCGAAGGTGCAGTTGAACGACGGACGCACGCTCACGCTGCGCGCGGTGATCGACGCGCCCCGGCCGCGGGCGGTGCTGCTCGGCAGGAGCGTTCAGCTCAGCGCCGCCGACGCCGCCAGCCGGATCGAGCTGTCCGATCCGGGCATCCTGCCGCAGGACGCCACGCTCACCTTCTCGGTGCACATGGAATACCCCGCGGCGTTCTCGGCCGACCTGAGCATCGAGGTGGCGGCCGCGGACGGCGACGTGGTCGCGCCGCTGAACGTCGCCAACGGGGCCGTCACGCTCGAGAACTCGGCGGTGGCGATCGCCAGCCTCGATCCGCTGCGGCTGTTCGGCCGCGGGGTGTTCGGACCGTTGCGCTTTCGCGTGACCGGCGCGCGCGGCGCGGGCGATTGGCAGCCGCTGGTCACCGTGGTGCGGCTGCCCGCGCTCGAGAAGCTGCAGTGCCCGGCGACCGCCGAGCTCGCGTGCAAGCTGTCGGGCAGCGGCCTCTTCCTGATCGATGCCGTGGCCGGGGAGTCCGACTTCGCCCGCCCGGTGCGGGTGCCGGATGGCTACCCGGGCCGTGCGTTGCCGGTGCCCCATCCGACGAATGGCCGGCTGTTCGTGCGCCTGCGCGACGCCCCGGACATCGTCAACGCCGCGGTGCTGGCCGTGAGCCCGCTGCCCGTTCCCGCGGACGGCACGGCGTCCACGAGCGATCCGGCGCGGGCGGGTTCGCCGCCGCCCACGAGTGATCCGGCGCCGGCGGGTGCGCCGCCGCCCACGAGCGATCCGGCGCCGGCGAGCAGTCCGGCGCCGCGCTGATTCACTCGAAGCGGTCGGGTCGCGCCGTGATGCGGTGGCGTCTCAGCCGGCGATAGAGCGTGTTGCGGCTGACGCCCAGTTCCGCGGCGACCCGGCTCAAATTGCCGTGGTGCCGCCGGATGGCGGCGAGCAGCGACCGGCGCGCCGCCGAATCGTCTGACGCCGAATCGTCGGACGCGGACTCGATGGCCCGCGCCGGCCGGTCGGTCCGTCGCATCTCGGGCGGCAGATCGGCCAGCCGCAACCGGCCGGGCTCCGCGATGGCGAGCGCCGCGCGCAGGACGTTGCGCAACTGGCGCATGTTGCCCGGCCACGGGTAGGCGAGCAGCGCCTCGATCGCGTCCGGGTCCACGGCGACGCCGTTCCAGTCGGCGGCCTCGCGGGCGAGGCAGGCGCGAATGATGCGTTCCTTGTCGGTGCGCGCGGCCAGCGGCGGCAATTCCAGGGTGATGCCGTTCAATCGATAGTACAGATCCTCGCGGAATGCGCCGCGCGCGATCAGGTCCCCGAGGTTGCGGTGCGAGGCCGACAACACCCGCAGGTCCACCTTGATCGCGCGGTCGCCGCCCAGCGGCACCACTTCGCGCTCCTCGAGCACCCGCAGCAGCCGCGTCTGCAGCGCGAACGGCATGTCGCCGATCTCGTCGAGGAACAGCGTGCCGCCCGAGGCCTGCAGTATCCGACCCTTCATGCCTTCCCGGCGCGCGCCGGTGAACGCGCCGGCGACGTAGCCGAACAACTCGCTCTCGATGAGCGACTCGGGAATGGAGGCGCAGTCGACCGCGACGAACGGCCGGGCGGCGCGGCCGCTCGACTGGTGCAAGGCCTTGGCGAAGGCCTCCTTGCCGCACCCGGTCGGTCCGTGCAGGAGGATGGGGATGTCGCGGTCGGCGAGGCGGCGCGCCTGATGCAGGCACTGCAGCATGCGCGCGTCGTCGCCGGCCAGTTCGTCGAGGCTCAGGGTCGCGGCCCGCTCGGCGGCGGGCGGCGTGCGCGGCCGCGCGGTCTGGATGTGCGCGCCGGGGCGGATCGGGGCGTGCGGCCGCGGCGCGAGGCTCGCGTAATAGCGCCGGCCGTTGCGGATGTCGCGGATCTCCCAGATGGCGCGCCGCACGCCGTCGCCGGACGCGGCGAGGTCGTGCAGGCCGGCATCGAACACGTCGGTGAGCGGACGGCCGACGAGCTCGCCGCGCGACAATCCGAGCAGCCGCAGGCTGGTGCCGTCCGCCGCGGCCACGAAGCCGTCGCGGATCACCAGTGCGCCGTCGTGCAGCAGGTCCACGAATTCCGGGCGGTAGTGGAAACGCAGCACCATGTCCGTCTCGTGACGGCGCAGGAAGAAGCACTTCTCGATGAGCCGCGCGGAGGAGTTGACCAGCGCGACCGTGTGATGCTGCGCCTCGCGCGTGCCCTGGGAGCCGACGCTGGAGGCGTCCAGCACCGCGATGAGCCGGCCCGCCGGATCGTGAATGGGCGCGGCGGAGCAGGTGAGGGCGACGTGCTGGGCGCGGAAGTGATCGCTCTGGTGAATCGTGATGGGCCGGGTCTCGGCGGCGCAGGTGCCGATGCCGTTGGTGCCCTCGCAGCGCTCGCTCCAGTCCGCCCCGACGATCAAGCCGGCGCGATCGAACATGCGCTGCAGGGTCGGATCGACGCGCCCGCACAGGATCACTCCCTCGGTGTTCGCGAGCAGCAGCGCGTAGCCGGATCCGGAGATCTGCTCGTAGAGCGAATCCATCTCGGCCCGCGCGATCTCGACCAGTTCGTCGTCCTGGGCCTGCAGGTCCTTCACCCGGCGCTCGTCGAGCACGGTGGGCAGGTACGCACGGGCCGGGTCGAGCTTGTAGTCGTTGAGACATCGCCGCCACGACGTGCCGATGACCTGCAGGGTCCGGCCGGCCTCGGGGCCCTCGCCCGTCGCGACCCTCAGGACCTCGTCGGCGTGCAGTCCCGCGTTCGATTCCGACATACCACCTCCCGGTGTCCCGGCCGTGGCCGATCTTCGGACGGTGACACCTGTCACCTGAAGAAGCAACTGTCACCCCGGGCGGCGTCCGAGGATCGGCCCGGGAGCCCCCCGGCGTGCGCATCGGCGCGTCCTTCGCCCCTGGCACGACTCTTGCTCCTGACCGGGTCTGGGCGCGAATTCCCGGATAATAAAGGAGCTCCTAAGATGAATGCATCGGTCAATCCCAGTTTCTCGGCGGCTGGCCTCAACGAAAGCAAGTCCTTCGCCTCGCACATGGCGAAGATCGAACGCAAGATCGCGTTGCGCGGCCGCTACGACAATTTCATAGGCGGCAAATGGGTCGCGCCGGTCAAGGGTGGATACTTCGAGAACATCTCGCCCACGACGGGCCAGGTGATCTGCCAGATCGCCCGCTCGCAGGCCGCGGACGTGGAACTCGCGCTCGACGCGGCGCATGCGGCCGCGCCCGCCTGGGGCAGGACTCCCGTGGCGCAGCGCGCGTTGACGCTGTCGCGCATCGCCGACCGCATCGAGCAGTATCTGCCGTTCCTCGCGGCGGTCGAGACCTACGACAACGGCAAGCCGATCCGCGAGACGAACCTCGCCGATCTGCCGCTCGCGGTCGATCACTTCCGCTATTTCGCGAGCTGCGTGCGCGCGCAGGAAGGCAGCCTCGCCGAGCTCGACGACGACACCGTCGCCTATCACTACCACGAGCCGCTCGGCGTGGTCGGCCAGATCATCCCGTGGAACTTCCCGATCCTTATGGCGACCTGGAAGCTGGCCCCGGCCCTCGCGGCGGGCAACGCGGTGGTGCTGAAGCCCGCCGAACAGACGCCGCTTTCGATCATGGTGCTGGCGGACCTGATCCAGGACATCCTGCCGCCGGGCGTGCTCAACATCGTGAACGGCTTCGGACTGGAGGCGGGCAAGCCGCTCGCCTCGAGCCCGCGCATCGCCAAGGTGGCGTTCACCGGCGAAACCACGACCGGGCGCCTGATCATGCAGTACGCGTCGGAGAACATCATCCCGGTGACGCTCGAGCTCGGCGGCAAGTCGCCGAACATCTTCTTCGACGACGTGATGCGCGACACGGACGACTTCCTCGACAAGGCGCTCGAGGGCTTCACCATGTTCGCGCTCAACCAGGGCGAGGTGTGCACGTGCCCGTCGCGGGCCCTCGTGCAGCGTTCGATCTACGACCGGTTCATGGAGAAGGCGGTCAAGCGCGTGGGCGCGATCAAGCAGGGCGA
>JAJXZV010000210.1 GCA_021779875.1 Pseudomonadota bacterium | reverse complement strand
GTGCTCGAGATAGATGAGCGGAATGTTCTTCGGCGCGAGGATCGCCTCCGGCGCCTGCGCCTGCGTGGGCACGATCAGCGGATCGGCGATGGCCTTCAGGCGCCAGCCCGTGGCGATGCGCCCGATCTGCGCCGCCGCGCTTCGCCCATCGCTGCCCGCACAGATCAGGGTCGCGTACGGTCGGCCGGCGATCCGGTCGAGCGCCGCATAGTAGGTGCGGTCGAAGAAGTCCTTCATGAGACCGGACATCGCCGCGAGATTCTCCGGGGTCGCGAACAGGTAGCCGCTCGCCTCGAGCACGTCCGCGGGTCCGGCGGCCGGTGCGTGCACGAGCCTCGGCACGAGATCCGGCTCCGTCCCCGCCCCCTCGAGAGCCGCCTGCGCGAGCTGCAGGGTCCCGCCGGTCATGGAGTGATACACGATCAACAGGCTCTTCATCGCCTGAGCGTAGCAAAATCGCGGGCCGCGGCGGGTTACACTCCCCGCCATGCATGCCGACGTCATCGTCATCGGCGCCGGCATGGCCGGCGCCTCCGTGGCCGCGCTGCTCGCCGAGCGGCGCCGCGTGCTGCTGCTCGAGGCCGAGGAGCGCGTCGGCTATCACGCCACCGGGCGCTCGGCGGCGTTGTTCTCCGAGATCTACGGCAATCGGAGCATCCGCGCCCTGACGCGCGGCAGCCGCGACTTCCTGCGCGCCCCGCCCGAAGGCTTCACCGACGTCCCCCTGATCCGCCCGCGCGCCTCGCTGTTCATCGCCACCGACCGGCAGTTGGAGACGCTGAACGGCTTCGCGGCGCTGCCCGACGTGGCGCCCGCGACCCGCGCGTTGAGCGCGTCCGAGGCGCTCGCGCTCTGCCCGGTCCTGCGCGAGGACTGCCTCGCCGCGGCCCTGCTCGAGCCGGACTCGGCCGATCTCGACGTCAACGCCCTGCATCAGGGGTATCTGCGCTGGTTTCGCGCGCGCGGCGGCGATCTTCGCGCCGCCTCGCCGGTGCTCGGGCTGAGCCGCGGCGCCGGCGGCTGGCGCGTGCGGACCGGCGCCGAGGAGCACGCCGCACCGGTGATCGTCAACGCCGCGGGCGCGTGGGCCGACGAGCTCGCGGGTTTGGCCGGCGTCGCGCCGCTCGGTCTCACGCCGTTGCGCCGGACCGCGGCCCTGGTCGACCCCCCGGCCGGCGTGGCCGTCGATGCCTGGCCGATGGTCATCGACATCGCGGAGGCGTTCTATTTCAAGCCCGACGCCGGGCGGCTGCTGATCTCGCCGGCCGACGAGACGCCGGCGGCCCCCGGGGACGCGCAGCCGGAGGATTGGGACGTGGCGCTCGCGGTCGAACGGATCGAGTCGGCGACCACGCTGCGCATCGACCGGCTGCGCCACCGGTGGGCGGGACTGCGCACTTTCGCCGCGGACCGCTCGCCCGTGGTGGGGTTCTGCGCCGGCGCGCCCGGCTTTTTCTGGCTGGCCGGCCAGGGCGGCTACGGAATCCAGACGGCGCCCGCCATGGCGCGCGCCGCCGCGGCGCTGATCCGCGGCGAACCGCTCCCGGAGGACCTGCGGGCGCTCGGCCTGGCCGCGGCGGACGTCTCGCCCGCGCGCTTCTAGAGGCTGAACAGGGTGAGGTGCCCGCCGCCGTACTTCGCCAGATTGATGTCGAAATCGACCCGGCCTTGCGCCGCGCCGGTGACGGCCGCGGCCGCGGGCGGCACGCCGGCGCTCGGATACACCCGATCGAGCTTCAGATGCGGCGAGGTGTCGGTGAGCAGCAGCCGGGTTCCAATGTTCATGATCTCCGCGAGATTGGCCACCATGACGTCCGTGAGCTGCTTGCTCTTGGCCGCCTCCTTGGCGACCGCGGGCGGCAGCATCGACAGCGCCGCCGAGCCGTTCGCCGCGAAGGCGATGTCGCAGGCGCACAGCGCGACCGGCTTGCCGTCGTCGGCGACGAACACCGCGACGTAGGCGTTCGAGGCCGCATCGGTCGCGGCGCCGGCCTTGACCTCGAGCCCGTCGAACAGCATTCCGAACAGCGCCTTGACGCGTGCGCCGTCCGGCAGCGGGTACAGCGTGCTCATGCGATGTGCGGACCCAGGATCTCCTTGAAGGATTCCGGGGTGAAGGGTTTGGAGATCAGGAAGCGTGCGCCCGCGCCGGTCGCGCGCTCACGCATGTCGGGAGTCGCCTCGGTGGTGATGAACCCGAACTTGACCTTGATGCCTTCCTTGCCGAGCGACTCGAGCAATTCGAGGCCCGTCATGTTCGGCATGTTCCAGTCGGACAGCACGAGATCGGGCGCCGCGCTCTTGATTGCCGCCAGCGCCTTGGCGCCGTCCTCGGCCTCGACCAGGTCGTGCCCCTCGAAGCCGGCGAGCCGCAATGTCTTCTTGACGATCATCCTCATGGCGCTCGAATCATCGACGATCATGATCTTCATCCGGGGCACTCCGCTGTTGATGGTCCGGCGGCGACCCGGGGGTCGCCGCCGTTATCGAAAATGTCGGCCGGGGCCTGCGTTTCTTGACCCTCGGGCGGCGCCCTCAGGCGAGCAGGGCGCGCACCTCGTCGAGCTGGCCGTTCGCCGCGGCAAGCACGTCGGGCACCCAGTCGGGGCGCGCCCCGGTGAGCCGCCAGACCGAGTCGGGCACGGCCCCGGCATCCTCGAGGTCCGTGCTCTCGATCTGCGCGAGGGTCGCGATCCGATCCGCCAGACAGACGATGGCCGCGTCGAATCCGTGCTCGGCGGCCCGCTCCGGCTGCGGGTAGAAGGCGATGCAGCTCTGCAGCTCCGGCGGCAGGTGCCAGCGGCGCGCGAGTTCCGCGCCCACCTCGCAGTGATCGAAGCCCAGCACGCGGCGCTCCCAGTCGAGCAGCGACGAGTCGCCCGGATCGTCCGCCCACTGCAGCAGCGCCTCGCGGGACTCGTCCGGCCGCGCGCGAAACAGCAGCAGCACGCCGACGTCGTGCAGCAAGCCCTCGACGAAGGCGGTCTCGGCCTGCCGCCGGCGCCCGCCCCGCGCCGCCAGCTCGCGCGCGGCGATGCCGCACAACATGCTGTGGGTCCAGAAGCTCTCCATGGTCACGAGGTTCGAGGGAATCCGCGCGAAGCTGTGCACGGCGGCGATCCCGACCGCGAGGTCGCGCACGGCGCCCATGCCGAGCACCGTGACCGCGCGCGAGACCGTGGTCACCTTGGTGGCGAGCCCCAGGGCCGGACTGTTGGCGACCCGCAGCAGCCGGGCCGTCAGCGCCACGTCGGTGAGGATCACCGACTCGAACATCGCGGCCGTGGTGGCCGGGTCCTGCGCGAGCGCGCACACCCGGACCGCCGCCGCCGGCAGGCTCACCACGGTGCCGAGTTCCTCGACCACTTCCAGGGCGCCCATGTCAGGCCGGATCCTTGAGGCGCAGCGCCGGATGGGGCAGTCGCGCCGTCTCCATGACCCGCGCCGCGATCTCGCCGAGCGGCAGGATGGTCTCGGCGGCGCCCGCCTCCCAGGCGGCGCGCGGCATGCCCCACACCACGCTGGTGGCCTCGTCCTGCACGAGGTTGATCGCGCCCGCCTCGCGCATCTCGAGCATGCCGGCGGCGCCGTCGCGGCCCATGCCGGTGAGCATCACGCCGATCGCGTTCGCCCCGACGCTCTGCGCCACCGAACGGAACAGGACGTCGACCGAGGGCCGGTGGCGGTTGACCGGCGGACCGCCGTTCAGGCGGCACCGGTGGCCCACCCCGTCGGGCTCGACGAGCAGGTGCTGGTCGCCGGGCGCGATGTACGCATGCCCGGCGAGGATCGGCTGGCCGTCCTCGGCCTCGCACACCTCCAGCGCGCTGTGGGCGTTCATGCGGCGCGCGAACGGCCCGCTGAAGGCCTTCGGGATGTGCTGGGTGATCACCACCGCGGGCGAATCCTCCGGCAGACCCATCAGAAGCTCCTTGATCGCCTCGGTCCCCCCGGTCGAGGCGCCGATCGCGATCAGCCGCTCGCCGCGCCGCCGCGGCAGGGTGCGCACGCGCTTCGGCAGGATCACGCTGGCGTCGTACCTCTCGGCGACCACCAGGGAGGCCGCCTCGCGCGACGGGCGCACCTGGGCGCGTGCCGCCGCCTTGACCTTCGCGGTGATCTCCTCGGCGACGGCCCGCAGCTCCTCCGCGTTCTGCACCGCCGGCTTGGCGATGAAATCGATCGCGCCGAGGCTGAGCGCGTCGAGCGTCACCGTCGCGCCCGCCTGGGTGAGGGTCGAGCACATCACCACCGGCATCGGCCGCAGGCGCATGAGATTGCGCAGGAACGACAGCCCGTCCATGCGCGGCATCTCGACGTCGAGGGTGAGCACGTCGGGGTTCAGCGCCTTGATCTTGTCGCGCGCGACGTACGGATCGGGCGCCGTGCCGATCACCTCGATCTGCGGATCGGAGGCCAGGATCTGCGTCAGCAGCCGGCGCATCGTCGCGGAATCGTCGACCACCAGCACTCTCGTTTTCCTCTCCATGAGGCTTCCTTCCTAGAACAGTTCGACCGTGCCGGCGGCCGGGGCCACCGGCAGCGACACCTGACGTTCGCGCTCGAATACCGCGAGGTTCGCGGTCGGGTTGAGGCGCTTCACCCGTACCTTGCCGGTCTTCGGATCGTAGTAGAGCTTGCGGGCGAAACGGTCGCCGAGGTCGGCCGCGGCGATCTCGAAACGTTCGGTGCGCAGGTACTCGCGCACGAAGGCGGCGTTGCGGCCGCCCACGTCCATGTCCATGTTGAGGACCTTGCCGCCGCCGATCACCTTGAACTCGAGGTTCGCCCGCTGCCCGCCGATCTTCAGGATGTCGTTGATCAGGTATTCCATGGCCACGTTGCCGTAGCGCGTCGCCGCGCTGAGCTCCCCCTGCGCCCAGGCGCTGCTGCCGCCCGAGCCGTCGAGCGGCAGCATGAAGTGGTTCATGCCGCCGATCCCGAGCCTGGCGTCGCGCACGCACGCCGACACGCACGAGCCGAGCACGGTGTAGATGAGCTCGTCGTGGCGGGTCACGTAGTACTCGCCGGGCAGCAGGCGCGCCACCGTCGCCTGGCGCGCCTCGTCCCAGGCGCGCTTGATGTGGGCGAACTGCGGCAGTGCCGGTGGCAGCCCATTGCTCGGCACCTAGATCCTCCGGTAGGCGGTGCGCCCGACGAGCTTGTAGCGGCTGGAGACATTGAACAGGTTCTCCGAGTGGCCGATGAACAACCACGCGCCCGGCGCCTGCAGGTCCGCCATCCGGTCGAACAGGCGCCGCTGCGTGTCCTTGTCGAAATAGATCACCACGTTGCGGCAGAAGATCGCGTCGAACGGGCCCTTCATGGGCCAGTCGTGCAGCAGGTTCAGCTGCTTGAAGGCGATCAGGTTCTTCAATTCCTGGGCGGCCACGAACGTCGAGCCGCCGGCGCCCGGCTTGAACCAGCGCTCCAGACGGTCCTTCGGCATCTTGGCCGCCGCTTCGGCCGAGTACTCGCCGCGCGCCGCCTTGGCGAGCACGTTGGAGTCGATGTCGGTGGCGAGGATGCGGGCATCCCACTCCCCGATCTGCGCGAACGCGCCCCGCAGGGTCATCGCGATCGAATACGGCTCCTCGCCGGTCGAGCACCCGGCCGACCAGATGCGCAGGCGCCGGGCGGCGCCGCGCTCGGCGAGCACCTGCGGCAGGACCTCGCCGGCGAGCTGCCGGAAGTGATGGTCCTCGCGGAAGAAGGCGGTCAGGTTGGTGGTGATGGCGTTGGTCAGCGCCTCGAGCTCCTCGGGATGGCCCGACTCCACCATGTCGCAATATTCGCGGAAGGTCGCGAGCTTGAGCGCGCGCAGGCGCCGGGAGAGCCGTCCGTAGACCAGCTCGCGCTTCGCGTCCGACAGCGCGATGCCGGTGCTCCGGTGCACCAATGCGCGCAGACGCTCGAATTCCGCGTCCGAGAGCACGAATTCCCGCGGATCCATCGGCTGGGCCGCGCCGTTCATCGACTTCATGCGAAGGTCGCCTTCATTGGAACAGTTCGATCGAGCCGGCGTCGATGGCGTGGGCCGGCTCCGGGACGGCGTCCGCGCACGCGTCGGGAACCATGCGCCGCAGCAGCGCCCGCTCCTCGGGCATGGTGCAGATGTCGAGCTGCCGCCGGCGCAGCCCGCTCCACTCCTGCCGCGCGAGCGGCCGGGCCGCGGCGGCGAGCTCGGCCAGCCCGCGCAGGGCCGCCCCGACGTGCGTGAGCTGCTGCATCAGACGATCGTGCACCTGCGCGGCGGCCACCACGCGCGCGTGCGCCTCGCCGCGCGGC
>JAJXZV010000075.1 GCA_021779875.1 Pseudomonadota bacterium | reverse complement strand
ATCGTCCGACCCGGCCGTCTACCCCTGGGAGGGCGGAGGTGTGGGCACTGGACGGGATCGCGCTTGTCTTCTTGCCGCGCGGCGCGATAATACGCCCTGTGTGAGAGTGCCGCGGCGGTTGGCGGTGCCGCCAGCGCCCGTCTCCAGAGTCTGAGAACGGGCGTTCTGTTGCGCGCCGGGAGCCCGCGCGTCGCCGGAACCTGCCAATGCAGCCTATTGTCGCCTTCGCTGGCCTGCCATGAGCGAGCCTGGCGGTCCCTGTGGAGGTGACGCCAGGCGAGTCGAATGGCGGTCAGTCAGGGATTTGAACCCTGAGAACGCGTGTTTCCAACTCATTGATGGCGCGCGACTTCTGGCGACAACAGCACTAGGGCCAATCGGTTGCGTGGTCACTGCCGTTCGCGGCAGTGACCCCGAGTTCCCTCGTATCAACCCGTGTCGTGGAGACATATTGGCAACGGCGGCCGCTGGCCGGGCACGTCCGCCCGCCGGACAGGTCATTACAATGATATTATAATGGCTTGTGGAGGGTCCAATGCCTTTGGTGAAGCGACTGACCCGAATCGGTACGTCGAGCGGCGTGATCCTGGACCGGGCCGTGTTGAAGCAGGTCGACCTCGAGCCAGGCGCCGAGGTGGAAGTGGCGGTGGAGGGCAAGCGAATCGTCATCACAGCCCATCGCTACGCGAGCGATGCCGACTTCGAGGCCGCCAAACGCAAGGTCTTTGCCGCGAACCGACGGTCGCTGAAACGTCTTGCCGGACGATAGGTCATGGCGCCCATCGTCCACCTCACGGCGGACCAGGTGCTCGACCTTCACGCCGAAGCCCTTACTTTGGGTGGCAGCCCTGGCCTTCGGTCGGTTCATCTTCTGCAGTCCGCGGTCGGCCAGGTCGCACAGACGGCGTTCGGCGAGGACGCGTATCCGACCGTCCCTGAGAAGGCCGCTGCCTACGCCTACTTCCTCGCCAGAAACCACCCGTTCGTCGATGGCAACAAGCGAACTGCCGCGGCGGCGATGCTGGTGTTCCTGGAGTTGAACGGCTTCGACTTCGTCGAGGAACAGGACCTCATCGCGGAGATGTTCGAGCGGTTGGGTGCGAACGACGTCAATCAAGAGCTGTTCTTCGGTTGGGTCCGCGAACGAACACGGCTTCGAGCGAATAACGACTGACGCTCGGAGAAATGGCTGCGCGCCAGACCCTGTCGCAGCGTCAAGCTCCTCGTCAGTAGGCCGGCACAGCGGCAAGCGCCGCGTTCACCCGTCCCAGGTCGAATCGCTCTGGCTCGAAGGCGCCGGCCCACCTCCGCATCTCTTCGAACTCGGGGTGCCGCGGGTCGAAGAGGATCTCGAGGAGTCTGGCGTAGCCGTCCGCTGCGGGTGATCTGGCCTTCCGTCAGTTGATCGAGGTGGTGCGGTACCCCAATGCGCTCGGCGCCAATCTCGAACACGTGAAGATGACTGTCGGTCCAGCCGAATGCGGCCTGCAGAAGCTCGTGCAGCTTGGCCATCGTGACTCGCGACGGTCCCTCGAGCCTCCGCCAGATCGGCGGCTGGATCCCATCGAGCGTGACGGTCATCCGATAGATACGGCGATCGACGTGAAGCCAGGAGAGGTGGCTGTGTGAGAGTGCCGCGGCGGTTGGCGGTGCCGCCAGCGCCCGTCTCCAGAGTCTGAGAACGGGTCTTCTGTTGCGCGCCGGAAGCCCGCGCGTCGCGGGAACCCGCTCATGCGGCCTATTGTCATTCGACGGCAGCGGGCTTCAGCAGATCAGCGACACCGGCAGCATCCCGGCCTGGTCCCCGGATGGCAAGCGGTTGGTGATTACTCTCGCCGCCACTCGAGAGAGCCGGCCGATCATCGTCGATCCGAGTCAGCCGTGGAACGAGCAGAAGAACGAAACGCTGCCCCTTCCGCCGGAGGCGCTTCGCCCGTTCATCGCCCAGGACTGTTCGCCCGACCGGGCCAGCCTGGCCGGCCAGATCGGGTTCAGCGACCGGGGCGGAAGCGGCATCGTGGTCTACACCTTTGCCTCGGGCACCTACGAGCGCTTGACCGACTTCGGCGAGTGGCCGGCCTGGCTTCACCGCAGCGGGCGGGTGCTGTTCCAACAAGGGTAGGGAGTTCTGGGTGCTCGACGTCCAGACCAAACGCGTGACGGAGGCCGACATTTACCTGCTGACGCTGAAGTGACGGTGGGCGTCATGTCCACGAACGCAATCGTGAACCGATCCATCGAGAACGCCAGCGTGCCGAGCGTCATCGGCGCCCGCAGGTCGGGCCGAGGCCTCTACTTCACGGCGCTGATCTGCAGGATGTTCTGGCTGATCTGCAGGCGCGCGAGCGCCAGCCGGCCGTCGGCGGCGTTGTCGAAATCCTGGATGTACTGCTCGGTGAAATCGGTAATCCTCGCGGGCGGGCCGCCGCGCAGGTGCTGGGACCATACGTTCGACACGCCGTTCGCGGTCCCCGAGTAGAGCAAGCTCTGACCGCCTGAGGTCCAACGAACCGTCCCGATCCCGGTGACCCCCGGCGGCGCGTCGAAGCTGGCAATCTCATTCGTGCCGTCGAATGAAAGGACGACGACGCGGTCGGGCGCACCGGGCGTCTTGTGCGGCCCCGCGAGCAGGCGGCCGTCGGGCGATACGGCCACCATCGAAACCTGATCGGTGACCAGCTCTGACTTTCCGCCGTCGGCACTCACCTTCCAGATGCGCGTTCTGCCGCCGGAGTCCCATGAAACGTGGAACACCCACTTGCCGTCGGGTGATACCGTCGGCCTCTCGCCGCCTGGCAGTTCCGTCACGGCTCGAACGTCACCGCCGTCGCGGTTCATGCGCCACAGCGGCAAGGTTGCAAAGTCCCTCCACGACCGGAAGAAGATGTGTCGGCCGTCCCTGGTCGCGGCAGGGAACCGGTTGTTGTGCTGATCCACCGTCAGGATGCGGCGGTTGGCTCCGTCGGCATCGCACACGCCGATGTCGAAATCCCTCGTTCCGAACAGCAGCCGGCCATCGGGCGACCACGTGACGCCGAAGAACCCGTCGCCGGGCGAACCGACCTGCGAGAACCCCGCGGGATGACCGGGCGCGCCGATCCAGAGTCTTGTCGGCCATTCGGAGTCGAGCACCACGAGGGACCGCGCGTCATGAGACACGCTCACGCCGAAGTAATTGTTCGCGTCGTTCGTGACGCGGCGAGCCGTGCCGTCCGGGTACGAGGCGAACCAGATCTGAAACATCCAGTTGGACGATTGATGCGCGGCCGCGAGGAACACGCCGCTGCCGTCCGGAGCCCACGCGACCTGCTGGATCATCCCCCACAGGGCGTGGATCGGCGGCGCCGTCTCCTTCCCGTCGTCCGCCGACAGCGTCGATATCGACGCCCCCTGGTCGCCGTCGAACGGCGCGGCGATCGTCCGCCCGTCGGGAGACCAAGCCGGACCCGTCGCGACGAACTGTCGCGGCTGCTCACGCGTGGCGAGCACCTTCGCATCACTTCCGTCCACGTTGCTCGTGACGAGCGCAACCCGGCCGCGGGCATCCACGCGATAGAACGCGGCGCGCTTGCCGTCCGGCGACAGCCCCACCATCCCGTACACATTGTCGATGAGCCCGGTTGGCGACCCGCCCAGCGACGGTACCCGGAAGAGTCGTCCTCGCACCGGGGAGATGAAATAGGCGTACAACTCGCCCGGCGATTCCGACGCGGTGACGTAGAAGAGATACTGCGAGTCGGGCGAGAACGTCAGGCCGACGTACACGACACTCTGCCGCGGCACGATGACGGTCTCGGCACCGGTCGCCAGCTGGCGCATACGGAGCGTCTGTCCATCCTTGTCGAACATCGAGTACGCGACGTACGTGCCGTCAGGGGAGATGGCGCAGGTGCCCACGTCCCCGTCGGTCGTCAGCTTGCGGACATCGAAGCGCTCGAACGGCCGCGACGTCGCCGGGGCGGGCCTCCAGGCACGATAGCCGAAGGTCGCCGCCAGGACGGCGAGGACGAGAGTGGCGGCGCCCACGGCCCGCCGGAGACCGACGGGTCGGCGACGAGGACGGGCCGCGCCGGGCGCAGCGGCCGCGAGTTCTCCGGAGTCGAACTCGGCTTTCAGAAGCTGCAGGTCGTTTCGCAGGTCCTTCGCCGTCTGGTACCGCTGTTCCGGGTCCTTTTGCAGGGCGCGCTTGATGATGCGCGCCAGCTCGCGGGGCACGTCCGGCCGGATGGCGGAGATCGACCGCGGCGAGTCCTTGAGGATCGCCGAGATGACCGACATCGTCGTGTCGCCCGTGAACGGTCGCTCCCCCGTGGCCATCTCGAACAGGAGGATGCCGAGCGAGAACAGATCCGACCGCGCATCCACGACCCGGCCTTCTGCCTGCTCGGGCGACATATAGGCGGCCGTGCCGAGGATGCGACCTTCGCCGGTGATCTGCGCCGTCATCGTGGCCGCTTGTTGGGCGTCGTCCTCACGGAGCCGCGCCAGGCCGAAGTCCAGGACCTTGACGCGGCCGTCAGCGGCGACCATGACGTTGGCCGGCTTGAGGTCGCGGTGCACGATGCCACGCTCGTGCGCGGCGGCGACCGCATCGGCGAGCGGGATGGCGATGGCCAGCAGCTTGTCGAGAGAAAGGCCGCCCCGCGGGATCACGTCGGTCAGCGGTTTGCCGTCCACGTACTCCATCGTCAGGAACAGCCGGCCCGCGTCCTCTTCGACCGAGTGGATGGTGACGATGTTCGGGTGGCTCAGCGCCGCGATCGCCCGCGCCTCGCGCCCGAACCGTTCGCGCCGCGCGGGGTCCTCGGCGGCATCCTCGAGCAGCACCTTGATGGCCACGTTGCGGTGGAGTTTCGTGTCTTCGGCGAGATACACCTCGCCCATGCCGCCGGCACCGAGCCTGTCCAGCACACGGTAATGCTTCAGCGATTCAGGGCGCATGGCACCAGAACGTCAGGGACGATTTGAATTGTGACGGAATTGCGCACGTATTGTTGGGTGTTCAGGCGGCGTTGTCAAATTGCCAGCTGGTCCGTGCGACCTGGTTCGAGCAGATCCCAGGGGCGCGGGGCTCCGGCGCTCGAGGTATAGTTCCCCTTCCGAGTCAACAGACCAGCCCGGCGCATTCGCGGTCGCCGTCATCGGGGCCGGCATCCCGAATCCGATTGGCATGGCTCGACGGCGTCAACGGAGCAAACAAGATTCCGGAACCCGGCGGCCCGAGCACACCCGAATGGTGCGGGGCCATCGTCGTGAGAATCCGGTATCCGTGCGTCTGGCGTGTCACCGTCCTCGCCGGCACTGACGTTCGGATGCTGGAACCCGAAGGAGACTGAAATGAGTGAAGCCCCCACCGCTTCCGCCGCAAACGGCAGCCTGGAACCGGCGCCGACCCCGCTTCTCTTCCGTGACGTTGTCGGTTGGTACGCAATTGCGATCCTCGCGATCGGCCGCGAGACGGGCATGCTCGATGCTGCCATCAACGGCCCCGTGACCGCGCGCAGCCTGGCATCGGCGTGCAACGTCGACGCGCGCAACGCTGACGCCTGGCTCGGCGCCATGACCGCACACGGCTACCTGGCGCATCTCGATGGCACGTATACGATGCCGCAGTTCGAAGCCGCGTCGTTCCGAGGCGAGGCCGTGCCCTTCGACCTTGGCGCGATCATCGACTGCTGCCACCGTTTGCCAGGAACAATGGCGGCGGTGGCCGGCGCGGTGCGAACCGGAAGCGGTGTGGACCCGTCGGTGTATCACGAAAGTCTTGGAGACGCGGTCGGCCGGGTCAACGCGCCGCTCTACCGTTTGCTCCTCGGCCGGTGGCTGGAGCAGGCAGGTGTCGAGCAGGACCTGCAGCGGGGCGTGGACGTGGCCGACATCGGGTGCGGCCTGGGCAACGCCCTCCTCGATCTTGCCGGCCGATACCCCGCATCACAGTTCACTGGATACGATGTAAACAGTGTTGCCCTGGGTCGTGCCACCGCGGAAGCGCGCGAGCGCGGTCTCACCAACATTCGCTTCCAGGCTGCGGAGGCAAACTCGGTTTCCGGCTCCTGGGACATCGTGCTGGTGCTCGACGCGTTCCATCATTTCCCTCATCCGGAGACGTTCCTGGAGTGCATCGGCGGCTGTCTCAAACCGGGCGGCGTGCTCTTGTTCGTTGAAGCCGCGGCAACCGGCAATGTTGACGTCGATGCCTCCTCGCCGTTTGCTCGGATTCTCTTCAGCGCGAACCTGCTCATCTGCCTGCAGGAGGCGCTGCACGATGGCGGCGCTGGCACGGGCGCGCTGGCGGGTGAGAAGCGCATCATCTCCCTGCTGAATGCAGGCGGATTCGCAAACGTGAACACATACGAAACAGGCGTCGGCTATACGATTTTCGCCGCCAGGCGGTGACCGGC